>CAYRIQ010000001.1:0-60099 GCA_964424505.1 uncultured Candidatus Peribacteria bacterium
AAAATATGCGTTTTTATGATGAAATAACCATACGTGTACAATCAGGAAAATGATGAGATGGAACCGTGACTTGAAGGAGAGAAAACGGAGTCCCATTTGGCTGACCATCTGGATGAGATGGTGGACGTGGATGATCAATTATCTTGCAAGCAAACAAAGATGAAAATACTTTACAAGCATATAGATATAAATCAGTATTTAAAGCGGCTCCTGGAGAGCCGGGGAAGTCCAAAGATCAATATGGTGCAAACGCGGAAAATCTTATATTGCAAGTACCTATATGAACCCTTATAAGGGATAAAGAGACCAATGAAATCCTGTACACGTTTTCGTTTGATAATGAGGAATGGACTGCAGTTTTTGGCGGTGAATGAGGGATAGGAAATATCCATTTTAAAGATGCTGTCCATCAGTATCCTACTTTTTGTTTACTAGGAGAGCCAGGACACAAAAAAGAAATAGTCCTCGAGTTGCAACTCCTTGCAGATGTTGCTTTGATTGGGACGCCGAGCGTCGGTAAAACCAGTCTGATAAATAGTATTTCAAATACCAAAGCAAAAGTTGCTGATTATCCATTTACGACATTAATCCCCAATCTTTGATCAGTTACTGTACAAGATACTCATTTCAATGTTATTGATATTCCATGACTTATCAAAGGTGCAGCAGAAGGGAAGTGATTGGGAAATGCTTTTCTTCGCCACATTCTCAAAGCGAGAGTATTTTGTTTGATAAGTGATATGTCTAGATATGACAAAGGAATTGTAGAGATACCTGACTTGCTTGATGAAATCTATACCTATACACGTACCAAATTTAGTAAAGATCCAGAAGCAGTGGAGATTTATATCAAAGAAGATAAGGGTATGATTACTTTATTTATCTATGAAGAAGGGAAACTAGTTATCGAAAAAAGATTGCTCTTTGTGATCAATAAATATGATCTTATCAATGATATAGAAATTCTCAAAGAATATAAAACACAGCTTTGGGACAAAATTCTAGATTTTTTCAAAAAAAATAAAATTTGAACCAAAATCACGAAAAAATTGCTCGAAGATCATACGTTTACTATCTCTGCTGCGACTCATTTCGGCGTAGATGAACGATTAAAAAAAATTGTTGATGTGCTCACCAAAACTGACGTCCAAGAAGTCTATCATATAGAAAATATTCCTTATCATGAGAGGAAAGACAGAGAAGATTCTATCACAAATACAACAGAGCAGGAAAAAGATTTTTTGATCACTGGTGGTTATATGACAGCGGAAGATATACAATACATCAACGTTCGAGAAATATATAATCAGGAATTTGCTAAACTTGTTTGGACACTTCCTCGATGAAATGATGAAGCAGAAGCGTGGTTTTGGAAGCAAATAGGGCACAAGTGATTTTTAGATGAATTCGAAAATAAATGAGTACAAAAATGAGATGTGTTTAAAGTAATGAGTCCATACGAATGATTAGAACCAAGATATATACAATATTAAACGATGTTTGGAAAGTTGAAAGTTTAGAAGGTGTAGAATGCTAACCTTCCAAACCTGCTTTAATCTTTTAACAAATAGTATGTTTATAATATTAAGTATTAGTGATTCCGACAAACATCGAGAAAAGGTAGTCGAAGAATATACCAAGCGCTTAGGCAAATCAGTAAAAATAGAAAACATTAAGCCAAGCAGAAAAGGAAACAATGAACAAGTGATACAAGCTGATACCCAAAATATTATCACCAAGCTAGAAAAATTTCCAGAATATACAAAAATTTTATTGAGCAAAGAAGGGAAACAATTAGATACTTTGGCATTACATACATTTTTTACCAACAAAAACTGTATCTTCGTTATCGGTTGACCATACGGATTAAATGAAACTATATTGACTAAATATATTGATATAAAAATTTCTTTTTGAGCTATTACTTTACCTCACGGTTTGGCTAAAGTCACCTTGCTTGAACAGTTATATAGGATTTGAACTATTGAGCAGGGAAAGAGCTATCATTACTAATCACCTGGGTGCAATTACACAAAATTGCTTTAAAAGCTATATTACAATAGTTTCCACTCGGGTGGAAATGTTTTGCATTTTATTTTCCAATCACTATATTCCATGTGAAGAAAATTTGAAATAATTAGCGAGACAGATTATATCGCTTGAAGGCGAGATTGAAGGATTGAAATATTGAAAAGTTGAAAGGTTGAAAAATGAATGTTTCCACCTTTCCGTGTTTCCACACAATCTTAGTTCTTTGGCCAATATAATCTGTCTAATTACCTTATTTTCTTTCTGACAGTGTTCTAGGTGCAAGTTCCTCGTCCACATTTTATTTTTTATTTTTTTAGTATGGCTATCAAGAAAAAGGAGTTTATACTCCACACACAATCTTTCGATCGAGCAGGAAAAACACTTTCGTTTGAAACATGAAAATTAGCAGTACAAGCTGATTGCTCACTTAAACTCCAATTTGGAGAAACGACACTTTTATGTTCTACCGTTATGGAAAAAAATCCAAGATCAGATTCTGATTGTTTACCGTTGATGATTGATGTTAGAGAAAGTTCTTCTGCAGCAGGGAGACTTGGATGAGCGGCGTATAGAAGAAGAGAAGGTAGACCTTCTGACCAAGCAATTCTTTACTGTAGACTGACAGACAGAGCGTTGAGACCAATGTTTCCAAAAGGTATGATTAATGACGTGGTAATAACAATTACCCCATTAGCACTTGATCAAGAAATTGATTTGGGTGTTTCTACAATTATTGGATCATCATTGTCTATTATGGCTGCAGGAATACCATTTGATGGCCCAGTAGGTGCAGCGCAAATAGGATATATTGATGGAAATTTTATAATTAATCCTACGAGAAGTGAATCAGAAAAAAGTCTTTTCTTGTTATTGGTTGCAGGAAAAAAATGATCAATAAATATGATCGAAGCTGAAGGAAATGAAGTAGACAAGGAATTACTCAAACAGGCATTTTTAATAGGACAAAAAGCTATCGATGAATCTTGTGATTTTCAAATGAAGTTCCTTGAAACATTGACCGTAGTACCACAAAATATTATATACAATAAACCTTCAGAAGATCTTATTGCATACATTAGTAAGATTTTGACAGAAGAAAAATTACAAGCACTTACTGGAAATAGCAAAATTCCTTTCAATGAATTGTCTGCTATCTACGAAAAAGAAGTTTTGGAAATTAGTAAAGACAAAATAGCTGATGCTGAACAAGAAGATTTCACAGAAACTAAAGTTAAGATGTGAGTTTTTAATGTCATAAAATATTTTCTTCGTCATCGTACAATCGATACAGGCAAAAGAATTGATGATAGAGATCAAAAAGAGATTAGACCAATTTTTTGTGAAGTAGCCACATTACCAAGAGTACATGGATCATGATTGTTCCGAAGAGGTGATACACAAGTATTGACAACAGTAACCTTATGAGGACCAAAAGAATATCTGATTCTCGATGATATGGAAAATAATGGCGTACATCAAAGATATTTCCATCATTACAATTTTCCTCCATTTTCGACAGGAGAAGCAAAATGAATGAGAGGGACAGGAAGAAGAGAAATAGGACATGGAAGATTGGCAGAGAAGGCGTTAGAAAAGGTCCTCCCTACTATGGAAGAATTTCCATATACTATTAGAGTTGTCTCAGAATGCCTAGGATCAGGGTGATCAACGTCTATGGGATCTGTGTGTGGATCTACATTGTCTCTTATGGATGCAGGAGTACCGATCAAAAAACCAGTTGCAGGTATTGCAATGGGATTGATGACTGATCATGATGAAGAATGAAATATATCAAAATATACTATTCTCAATGATCTTATGGCTACAGAAGATTTTACAGGAGATATGGATTTTAAAGTCGCAGGGACAAAAGATGGGATAACTGCTATTCAATTGGATACAAAATTAAAAGGAATTACTATGGATATTGTCCATGAAACTATCGACAGAGCATGCGAATGATACAATGAAATTATGGAAGTAATGCTTCAAACAATTAGCATACCAAGATCTACCGTTTGACAGTACGCACCTAAGATAAAAATTATTCATATCAATCCAGACAAGGTGAGAGAAGTTATCGGAAAGGGTGGTGATGTAATCAATGGCATCATCGAAAAAAATCCTGGAGTAAAAATTGATTTTGAGGATGATGGAACATGTTATATAGGACATAGAGACCAATCAGTGATTGATACTGTGGTTGATATTATTTTGGAAATAGCAGCTGACCTTGAGGTAGGACAAGAATTTGATGCAAAAATTAAAAGGATAGAAGATTATGGTTTGTTTGTAGAGCTTCCAAAGAAAAAAATGTGACTTTGCCATGTTTCCAATCTAGGACAAAGATATACAACTCCACTTACTGCTCACTTCAAACTTGGAGAAGTGATTAAAGTAAAAATCAAAGGAATAGATCCTGATGGTAAAGTAGCAGTAATTAAAATATAACAATATAGTATTGTTAAAAGGTTAAAAAGTTACCTGTTTAGAATGTTAACCTTTTAACTTTCAACCTTTTAACCTTCAACCTTTTATTTTTCTAAACTATTATCCAATGAAATTTTTAAAATCGCTCTTAAAAAATGTAGTAATTGTTTTAGGTTTACTTGTTGTATTAGCACTGATCAACCGATGGTATCTTGGATGATTTATGCATATTGAAGTTCAAGAAAAAAACATGTGACCATATACTATGGTATATACAACTTTTGTAGGTGATTATAGTAAAGTATGACCATCAATGGATAAAGTGTATGAAATTCTTTCTGGTGCAGGTGTCATGTCAGCAACGGGAGTTGGTATCTATTATGATGATCCAGCAATAGTTTCATGAGAAAACCTTAGAAGTGATGTAGGATCGATTATTGATCCACAAGATACAAGCAAATTGGCAAATATACAAGACATTAAAATTACTACGCGCTCTGCAGGCACCAAAGTTGTTGTTGAATTCCCATTGAGAAATATGATTTCATATATGATAGGTCCTATGAAAGTTTACCCAGTAATAAGCAAATATATGATAGAAAAAGGATATAAATCTCAAGTTCCTATGGTGGAGCTCTATGATATGGCTGCCAAGAAAATATATTATATGGCAGATATTACTAAATAAATCATATTTTTGTAATTTGTACAGGCAAAAGACGCACAAAACGCGTCTTTTTTCTGTATTTTTTGCAAAAAAATAAAAAAATAAATACAATTATATATCACCAATTTTAGTTTCATTCATACATATGCGTAAATATATGGAATATAATCACAAAGATACTTCAACGCATCCTGTTTATCAGGATGAGATTGCTGATAATCTTGAAAATCAAACAGAAAAAATGAAAAATGATCTTGATGTATTCAAAAGCTTGGCTACCATATATTATGGTACTGATAAACCTAGAGATTACACCAAATATCTATCACAAAAAGGTTATGTCCCACAAGAAGATAATGAAAATGAAAAAATTATTCAGTCAGAATATCTTTATATATTAGTCCATGTAGGTACAGGTGAGTTTGATAGTGAGGTATTTACTAGGAAAGATATACCAGAATATAAATGATTTTCATATAGTCCATTGCCTTTATTTGTGGTTGCATCACGGGTAGATCATGAAAAAAAAGATTATAATCCGACAAAGTTTCTTAATGATTATGCTAGTATATATGTCCCAAAATGATGACAAGTAGAATCACGCATAAGTTATAAACAAAAAGAACATGATATTAATTATGGAAATAGTAATGGTATTATGAATTATGAAGATGCAATACTAGCACTACAAAATGCATATATTCATAAAATTTTCCCCAATGAAAATAGTTTTGAAAAATTTGTGAAGCAAATGAAAAAAATTGAAGATTATACCGAATTCAAGAGACGAATAAGCAAAAGAAAAACAGATATACAAGATGAAGACGAAAAAATATTTTACAGTAAAATGCTCTTATGTCTCTCAGATGTATGTGATAAAAATCAGGAAAAAATGTATGAATGTATTCGCTCTTTTGATATACACAAAAAAATATTTACTAAATAACAGTCCCAACAACAGCAATTCTTTATTTTTATTTATTAAGTAGTAACAAAATGGCTTTAGATTTCGATTTATTTAGCGTAGTGGAGGTAAAAAATCCTAGCAAACATTGTACAGAAATATATTTTTCTGATCGCAAAGATAATGATTTGAAAACAACTTCACTGGTTATTTTTGAACAACAGATTAAGTATGTTATTACGGAAGAATATGATGAATATAAAAGAGTGAAAATATTTATTAGAGATGATGATGATCCGATTGTGATAGATTTTCATCCAGAAGAATATAATCTTTTTGAAGCATTTTTTCTGGCACTTTATAACAAAAACATTTAGATACTTAGATGTTTAGAAATTGAAAATAAAAAATCCGTAATCCATAATGTATAATCAATTAATCATTTTAATTTATTTATGTAATTATGATGAATCTTGCCACTATCAAAACCATTGCTGAAGATATCAAAAGTATCAAAATCCAGTGAGCAACCAATATCGCCAAAGCTGGTATTGCTGTCTTGATCAAAGAAATCAAAAAACAAAGATTCACATCTGAAAAAGAATTTGACACATTTTTCAAACAAGCGATGGTAATTTTAAAACAAGCGAGACCTACAGAACCCATGTTATTTAACTGACTTACCTATTGTCTAGCAAATTATAAAACTTTATTGGCAAAAAAGTCGGATCTTAAAACAATAACAACTAAATTGTTTCAGGCAGGGAAAAATTATTTAGGCGATATAGAAAGAGAGGAAGCTTTGAGACCACTCATATGAGCAAAACTCATAAAAAAAAATATGCATGTGATGACGCATTGTCACTCATGATCAGTTGTAAAATTGCTGATAACTGCACATAAGCAAAACAAAAATATTCATGTATACAATACAGAAACTAGGCCATTGTATCAGTGAAGAAAAACCTCACAAGATCTCATAAAGGCAGGTGTGCCAGATACTATGGTTACTGATGATACAGCTCCATTTTTTGTAGACAATATATATGAATCCGACACGCATATCGATATGGTAATCATAGGTTCTGATGCTATCAAAATGGATGGAAGCGTATACAATAAAATCTGAAGTTTTGCTATCGCATTAGCTGCATGGCATTCCAAGATTCCTGTATATATCGTAGGAAGTTTAACCAAAATAGATGTTGAAAATACTATCAAAATAGAACAAAGATCTGGATCAGAAATTCGATCAGATGCTCCGAAATGACTTAAGATTCTCAATTACGCATTCGACATGGTCCCTGCAAAATTCATTACCGGCATTATCACCGAATATGGCGTCATCAAACCCAAAGATATCAAAAAAACACTCAAGAAATACTGCCCGTGGATGATTCACTAAACAATATTTGCTAGACATAAAAAAATCAGTATAATTAAACTAATAGTCTTTTACTATTTTACACCATTACTAATGGACGTTAAACAGCTTTTACCAACGTTAAATTCACACCAATTAGCGTATGTAAACTTAGATTTGCCTAACCCACAAAACGGTGAATATCTGCTTTGTGTTTTTCATCTTATCCCATGAGGAAAACTTAATATTCTCCAGGCTGCTTGTGAAGTATCAGCAGAATCTTCTACAGGAACAAATTTTGCAGTACAGACGGAAACAGCGTTTTCTCGTGAAATGAATTCACTGGTCTACAAAGTGGATATAGATAAAAACTTAGTTCGAATAGCTTATCCACGAAGACTCTTTGATCGTTGAGGTAATGTACAAAATATATTGACATATATCGCAGGAAATATTTTCTGAATGAAAGAAATCAACGCATTGAAACTTCTTGACGTACGATTTCCACCAGCGATGCTCGAACAATATGATGGTCCAAGTTATACGTTAGATGATATGAGAGTATATTTGAATGTCTATGACAGACCTATTTTGGGAACTATCGTAAAACCAAAAATGGGGCTTACCTCTGCAGAATATGCAGAAGTAGCATACGACTTCCGAAGAGGAGGAGGGGATTTCGTTAAAAATGATGAGCCACAAGCAGATCAAGATTTTTGTCCTTATGATAAAATGGTAAAGCATATAGCAGAAGCTATGGCAAAAGTAGTAAAAGAAACAGGGCAAAAAAAAGTTCATTCTTTCAATGTCTCGGCTGCTGATTATGACACTATGATAGCAAGATGTGAGATGATTATACATTCATGAATGGAAAAATGATCATATGCATTTCTTATCGATGGAACAACAGCTTGATGGATGGCAGTTCAAACACTCAGAAGAAAATATCCTGACGTTTTCATTCATTTCCACAGAGCTGGTCATGGAGCGTTTACTAGACCAGAAAATCCAATTTGATATTCAGTTTTAGTTCTTTCTAAGTTTGCTAGACTTGCAGGGACTTCAGGTATTCATACATGAACAGCTGGAGTTGGTAAAATGGCGTGAACACCAGAAGAAGATGTTACTGCTGCGCACAATATTTTCTGACTTGATGCTCCTGGACATTTTTTCAATCAATCACGAAACACAATTCCAGAAAACGATAAAGATCGAATACAAAAGGTGCAAGAAGATCATCATCAACACGTAACCAAAGAAGATGATAGCTGGAGAAACATGAAAAAATGTTGTCCAATTATCTCAGGTGGTCTCAATCCTACGCTTTTGAAACCATTTATCGATGTGATGGGTGATGTAGATTTTATTACTACGATGGGGGCTGGTTGTCATGCTCACCCGGGTGGAACACAAAAAGGTGCAACAGCCTTGGTACAAGCGTGCGAGGCATATCAAAAATGAGTAGATATCCATGAATATGCAAAAGATCACGAAGAATTGGCTCAGGCAATAGAGTTCTTTGAAAAAAAAGAAAATAAGGAAGTAAGACATGCAGAGAGAAGAGAAAGTAATTAAAAAATTTAATTTAATTATGTTAATTTATCATGGAAGTTCAAGAAATTACTATAAATGAAAAATCTGTCTGAGAACGTATGACGGAAAAAGAATCAGAAGCCAATGCTTTACTGAAAGAAATGTCGTATGGAGAAATCTCGTATGCCGTCATCTGCTTGAAATAATAAAATATTAGGAATAGCTTGTCACAATCTAGCGTTGATGGAGATATCGATCATATAGAATTCATAAAAAAAGAAATTGGAAAATGTGAATCCGAGATAAAAGGTATATTAGAAGGTAATATAGTGCTAAAATGAAAACCAAGAGATATGACTAAGGAAGATATAGCTGATGCATTGACCAATCCAAAAATTGCTAACAACGATAGTTTGTGTAGGGAAATAATATTTGGAATGGTCAAAAAAAGTAATCCAATCACAGGAGAAAAACTCTTATCAATTATCAATAGTCCTCTTATCGCCCAATATCTTAAAATTATAGAAGAAATGTATATTTTGAATAATGAAAAAATAGCTCTTGAGAAAAAAGAGTTGGAAATCAAAAAATTAGATTTTACTCAAACATATTACAAGCCGATTATCGATAAGATATTGCAGATGAGCCACAGGGCATATAAAGAATTAGAAGCACTTTCTGTCAAAAAAGAACAGATGAAATCAAATTATGGCATGTCGGAAAAGGCAGCTATGGAATCATTGTCTTATGAAGAAAGAAGAGATATCGAAAACACAGAATCCAAAATCATGCAGCTGGATGATATTCAAAACGAGATGCAAAGAATATATGATAAGCGGGTGATGACAGCGAAAAGTAGGTCTGGATTCGAAGAAGAAGTAAGATGACTTAAAATGTATGTCGAGAAGAAAAAGACTGAAGAATGGAAATATCCCGTAGTGAAACAGCTATTCGCCGATTAGTATATTATCATTGATCTCGTTAAGATAATAAAAAATGTAAAATAATCTTTATTTGTTATAAAACAAAAATATCATGAAAAATTTTTTCACAGCAAAGACCAAAATCATCGATATCCATGAAGGAGAAAATTTGGAAGTACTCATCAACGAACAAGATGCTCGGGAAGAAGGAATCACAAGTATGGATAAAGTCTCGCTTGTGTATGATAACAAAGAATTTGTCTTCGATGTAAGCTTATCATCTCATTTTGTACAACGTTGAGAAGTAGGGATATTCGAAGATATTAGAGAAAAATACGAGATACCAGCTGGACAATTTGTTACGGTTTCATTTACCAAAAATAGTTCAGAATCACTTGATGCACTCAAAAAATGATTGACAGGAAAGAGGCTCAATAAGCAGGAAATACTAGCTATTATGAAAGATATTTCAAATAATAGATTCACTGATATTTTGACGACGTACTTTTCTGCGATGGGATTTTTCTTTCCTTCACAAGATGAGGATCTGTATCGGATGGCTGAAGCTATGGCAAAAACGTGAGAAATGCTTCATTTCCCAGGGATTGTAGCTGACAAGCATTGTATGGGTGGTGTGCCAGGAAATGAAACAACAATGATTATGATTCCATTACTTACTTCATTGGGGATCAAAATGCCAAAGACGTTTTCTAAAGCAATAACTACACCAGCAGCAACGGGAGAGTGTGTAAGTGTATTGATGGATATCTCATTTAGCAAAAAAGAAATAGAAGCTTTAGTCAAAAAAAATAATTGCTGTTTAGTACGAGGTGGAGGATTGGATCTTGCACCAGCTGATGAAAAGCTTATCAAAGTAGCATATCCACTCTCTATGCAATCATACTCAAGAACTATCGTTTCTATTATGGCAAAAAAATATGCTATGGGTATAAATCATTCATTGATTGATATCCCTGTTGGTCCTACTGCAAAAGTACCAGACATGAAAACAGCAAAATGGCTCAAGAAAAAATATGAATATGTAGGAAAAAAGCTTGGTATGAAGGTACATGTAGAGATGACACCAGCCTTAGAGCCTATTGGTGCAGGTGTAGGAGCAGTATTGCAAGTAAGAGAGGTACTGAGAGTATTACAACAGCATGAAAAAAGGCCTATGGATCTTGAAAAAAAAGCAGTATATTTAGCAAGCAAAATTATCGAACTTGTAGGTATGGCAAAAGGTAAAGAGGCTGAAAAACTTGCGTATGGACAACTTATTAGTGGTAAAGCACGAGCGATGATGCAAAAAATAATTGGTGCACAACATGGGGATCCCAAAGTACTCTCTGAAACATTGAAATTAGCAAAAATACAAAAAAATATTGTAGCAGAAAAATCAGGTACAGTAAAAAATATTGATATGAAAATCGTAAATGTAGCTACGAGAACACTTGGTTCTCCACTTGATTTGCAAGCATGATTGTATCTTCACAAAAAACTTGGTGATAGTGTAAAAAAAGGTGAAGTAATGTACACCATGTATGCCAATGATGAAAGTAAAATCAGACTAACCAAAGAATTTTTAGACGAAAAAAAGATGTATAACATCGCGTAAACGCGAATAAAAAAGCCCCTCTCGGCGTCTATCCCGCAAAGCGGGAATAAAGAGGGGTTAGGGGTGATGTAAAAGGGAGACAAAATAAGAAAAACAAAATAAGAAAAACTAGAAATTTATTTTACATAATAATTCAGTCTATGACCGGTATAATAATGACCATAGGACCAGCTACCAATAGTGAAGCACAGCTTATCAGATGCTATGAAAATGGTGTCAGGATATTAAGGTTCAATTTCCCTCATTATACCCAAGAAACCACAAAGAGAGATGTAGATAGTATTCATGCAGTTGAACAAAAAATTTGAGGAAAATTTCAATTGCTGCTCGATACAGAAGGACCAGAAATTAGGACAGGATTTCTACAGACACCCATTAGCTACACTATTTGAGATGTGTTTAAAATTTATATCAAAGAAAGTGAAAGAGATACAAGGGGATTATTTTGTGATTATCCTTCATTAGTTGCTGATGTGAAAATAGGGGGAATCGTAAAAATTGATGCAGGATTGCTCGAAGCTGAAGTCGTAGAAAAATGATCAGAATATATAGGAGTTAAAGCATTGAATAGTTTTACAGTTGGCTCGAGAAGACATATTAATTTGCCAGGTATTCACTATAATTTACCAGGGATTACATCAAGAGATAAAGAAAATGTATTATTTGCTATAAAAGAAAGATTTGATTATATCGCATTAAGTTTTACGAGAAAAGCTGATGATATTATTGAGCTAAGAAATTTTCTCAAAGCCAATGGTGGTGAGAATATAAAAATTGTGGCTAAGATAGAAAATCAGGAAGGAGTTGATAATGTAAGCACTATAATTGATGCGAGTGATATAGTGATGATAGCTAGATGAGACCTAGGGACTGAATTACCCGTAGAGATGATTCCTATCCATCAGATGAATATCGTCAAAACATGTAAAATAAAAAATACTCCTGTCATTGTAGCTACGCAGATGTTAGAATCTATGATTTACAATTCTGTGCCAACGAGAGCAGAAGTGAGTGATATTTTTTATGCAGTTCGTGAAGGCGCTGATTATGTGATGCTATCATGAGAAACTGCTATTGGAAAGTATTCAATTGAATGTGTTAAAGTGATGAATAAAGTGATTACTGAAGCAGAGAAATATAAATAGACTTATATTGTGGAAAGGTGAATATATGGAAATAGTAATTCCTCAATCTGTCCATCCTTTTCTAGTCTCTATACCACTGTTTAAATTTTTTAATTTGGGTAAGAATATGCGTATGTATTTCTCATCCATTTTTTTTTATTTTTTCAAAAGTTTTTTCAAAAACACGAGACTGATATCCATTGAGATATGATCTTCACAAAACAACATCAATAATCCGATTATTTAGTTTTTGCTCGATATTTTGAAACATATAATATATAGTACATAAAATATTTATTTTCATAAATACTATAAAAAAAACCTTGTAATTATCAAACCAAAAAACTAACAATAAAATTGTAATATATCTCTACGAGATGTAATTTGAACTACGTTCGTAATTCATCGTAATTGCCAATTACGCGAATCAGACAGGAGGAATCCATCCTTTTCGCTCCAGCGTCATTCCGGCAGCTTGCCCCGCAGAACTGCGTGGGTTAAGTGTTGCAGCCGGAATCCATACTACAGAAGCCAAAGAGTCTTTCAGTATGGATTCCCTCTTCCAAACATTGGCGCGGGAATGACGTCTAAGGGTTTATGGATTTCCCCTCAGGTTTAAGGGAGACAAACAATAAATTTTACTATTTATTATACGAATATTTATGATCAAGACACTTCTTTCGTTACTAGTACTTCTATCGATGATAAGCATTACCAACGCCTTTGATTTTTCTGGTTGTCAGGAAAAAGTATTTACGGTAACTGCATATTACTCTCCTGTAAGTGGCCAAGTATTTTATTATAAATCAAATTTTCAAGCAGAAGTGACTCTAAACGGAGAGTGATATTTCGGTGCTTCTGGTAAAAAAGTTTTCAATGGTATGTTAGCATGACCAGCAACCTATCCGTTTGGATCAGTAATATATTTTCCTTGATTTGGCTTGGGAGAGATAGCTGATAGAGGAGGAGCAATCGTGCTTTCAGGTGAAAAATGACAAAAATTTGATCGTATAGATGTTCGGATGGGAAAAGGAGAAGAATGACTTATTAGAGCACTTACGTTTGGTAAAAAAAATATGACCGGGCATTTCTGTGACCCTAAAATAATTAAGACATCACCAAAAGATACATTACTTCGAGACAATATTCCTGTACTCAAAAACTTTTTTGATATTGCACTACGGATTCAACAGCTCGAAGAAGGAAGAAATGATATCCGAACATGGACATTACAAAAATATCTAGTGAAACTCTGATATCTCAACAAAAAATATCGAAACGGAAACTATGAGACAAATACAAAAAACGCACTTTGTAGATACCAAGTCGTCAAAAAAATTGTTGGAGCAAAGCACCCTGATTGTTGAGCTTTTGGTAAAGCAACAAGGTATACGATGAAGCTTGATGTACAAAGTAAAAATCTTTTGCCTAGCAATTTATATGCGACAGGAACTTTCGCTTCGATTGTAGATGCAGCAAAATACTACAACGGCTATCCGAGACAACCTTCTAAACTTTCAAAACCTTTTAACGTTTTAACAGAGGAAATAAAAGTATCTAAGCCCAAAGTCTTCTTGTTTTACAGAGCTTACACAAAATGACAACAATCCTCAGAGATAAAAATCCTACAAAATTTTTTACAATCACAAGGGCTTTATAGTGGAGAAATTGATGGTATCTATTCCAAAATCACTACAAATGCCGTCTATGAATTTCAAAAAAAATATTCTCTGATTTCTGATGACGATCCATTAAATTTGAGAGGATACCTTTGACCAAAGACGAGATCAAAGATCAACGAATTAAAAATATAAAAAATCGCCCAGCTATAGCTGGGCGATTAAGTCTAATTCTTTGAAAAATTAAAATGGGATGGCTGTGTATTTTCAGCTACATAGTCTTTAAAAGCAACTTCGATTTTTTTACACTTTTTTATTGTTTCAAGCAATACGTCCAGTGTGGATTTGTTTTCTTCAATAAAATCTTTTGGTACATTTTGTAAAAAAAACGTGCCTAAAATTTCAGTATCGTTTTTTTTGCTTTCTATGAAATATTTAATTCCAAATTCCTCGTTTACTGCATTTATGTATATATTCATCATAAGAATAAACACTTTATCCTCAGTAAATACTTTTGTAATTAATGTTTTTATCATAATAATATATTTTTTTGTTTTGATGCTTATATTTATTAGACACATAAAGTCAATATAATTTACTTGCATTTGTATGGTAAATATATATAGGTAAAAAAATTAAAACAAAACATTAAAACAAAATATTATGAATATAATAGAAAGAGTATGTAAAATTGTTTTTACAAAAAAATCAGAGGAAAAATCACAAATCAATTTACATGAAGGATCAAAACCTTCAGAAGATCTTATTGATTCCATAATTGTAGTGATAAAAAAATTCGCAAAAAATCATCGGATTAGTATTGACCAAAAAATGGGCACAATACATATGACGGTATGTAGCGTTATAAAAGAACTGCCACAAGAAATGCAATCTAGACATTATTCTAGAGGTGCTTCTGTATTCCTATCCAAAACAAAAGTATCATTTAATATGTATAGTATGGAATTACTTAGGAATAATACAAAATTTCATATTATATCAATTGAAATTCACAATAATGAATCAATAATAAATTATAAAGTATATAACAAATTGTATGATTTACGTTCTACCATTAAAAAAGACATTATTAAATGATAAATATCCACTCATATTGAGTGGATATTTTTTTTGTTTGGGAAAAGATAAAAAGTCTAAAAAATCTCTTGCAATCGCCTTCATTTTTTCTATAAAGCTGACATAAACACCCAAGACAGTAGGTTGCTCAAAGCATAAAATATCAATTCCTACCTAGGTTCACATACAGATATAATTTTTTGTATACGAGCCCTAAAAAGGTCTTTTTTGTTTTGAAAGCAATATTTAATTATTTAAGTTGTATAGTATGACAATTACTAAAGAAAAAAAACATCAGCTCTTGGCCAAATATAAAGAAGATCTAAGTGGCGCAGCAAATGCAGTTATTGTACAACAAAAAGCTGTACCAGTAAATGTTGCCAATAAGGTTAGGATGGAAATCAAAACAGCTGATGGACAAATGAATATTATAAAGAAAAGAATTTTTCTCAGAGCACTCAAAGACGCGTGACTCGAAGATGTAAATGTAGATGTATTGGAAGGACCAGTGTTTGCTTTGTATGCACATGAAAATGAATTTGGACCGATCAAAGTAATCAATAAATATTTGAAGGAATTTAAAAAAGAAAATAAAGGATCAGAATTTTCTTTTGTGGGATGATGGTTTGAGAAGAAATGGGAAAGTGGTGACTATGTCAATGAATTAGCAAATGTGCCGACAAAAGAAGAATTATTATCAAAACTTTGTTACTTGTTCAATTATCCATTGCAATCATTTGCTTGTGTTCTTAGTGAGATTGCTAAAAAGCTCGAAGCTTGAAGCCCAAAGCCTGAAGTTATAAAGGAAGAAGTGAAAGAAGAAAAAATAGAAGAAACTAAAATAGAAGAAGTAAAAGAAGTCATTGCGAGCGAAAACGAAGCAACCCAGGAAGAAAAAAAAGAAGATGCTCCAGTAGAAGAAAAGAAAGAAGATGAAATTCCATCACAAGAAGCTAAAACAGCAGAATAGTCTAAAGGTAAAAACATTGTCGTTTAAACGTTTGAGTGTTTGTTCGTCTCATCGTTTCAACATATTTAAAGTATTTTTATTATTTATTTCATACAAGAATGACAGAATTATCAGGAAATGCACAAAAGATAATGGATCTCGTAAAAGAGATGAGTGCAGTAGAATTAAACCAATTAGTAAAAGGATTGGAGGAAGCTTTTGGTGTAAGTGCAGCTGCTATGGTGGTTGCTGGATGAGCTGCTGGAGGAGCTGCAGATGCAGGTGCTGCTAGTGGAAATTCTGATACCGTCAATATCGAATTGACTGATATTGGGCAACAAAAAATTGGAGTTATTAAGGCAGTTAAAGAACTTCTTGGTTTAGGACTTAAAGAAGCTAAAGATTTAGTAGAAAAGGCACCTACAGTGGTAAAAGAAAATGTTAAATATGAGGAAGCTGAAGGTATCAAAGCTAAATTAGAAGCTGAAGGAGCGACTATAACACTTAAGTAGAGCTTAGTGGCTAGAACTTGGAGCTTAGATTTTTTTGTCTAAGGTCTAAAATCTAAAGTCTAAGGTCTTTTATTTATCAAATTGTAAAAATTATGAGTATATCTGTAAACGATGTAATTGGGTCTCAGGTGCATATTGGTACGCTCAAAAGCGAAGCTCATCCAAAAACCAATAAATATTGGGCAGGAGTAGTCAACAATATCGCGATTATCAATCCTGAGATTATCATTGAGCAGATCGAAAGTGCACAAAAAAAGATTCAGAAAGCTAAAGAGGAAGGAAAAGAAATTTTGGTGGTTTCTGAAAAGAAAATGTACGCTGACGAACTAGAAAAGCTTGGTGAAAAATATGGGTTTAATTACCTCAATTATAAATTACCGTCTGGATTTTTGACAAATTTTGAAACACTTAAAAAAAGAATAGAGTCTATGAATACCATGGCTCGTTTTGTAGATACTGAAAACTATCTTTCATTGACAAAAAAAGAACAATTAGTATACAAGAGAAAATTGGCTAGAGTTTTGAAAATTTATAAGGGAGTTAAAAACCTTGCAAGAAAGCCAGAATTGGTGATTGTGCTTGATGGTCAAATGATGGACAATTTTATCAATGAATTGGTAAAAAGTTCTGATATTCAAAATATTATTATTGCAGGGACAAATTTTTCTAGACGATGGGCAGAAGATAGTATTATCCTTGGAAATATATGAAGTCATAAAAGTGTAGACTTTATATTAAATAGTATGTTTAGTTAATTATATACAGCGTAGTATATAAAAATTGCAAATAGCAATTTATATTCTCTTTGCATTATATGAAAGAATCAAACATCACAGAGATAGAAAATCAATCTTCACAAGAGGTATATATGCCTAGTAGCATTGAAAAAAAAAGAGCAGTGATGATGTATGTTTTGATTGGTATTATAGTCGTTGGCTTTGATAACCGTAAAAAAGCGATTTTGAATTATTTCATCTCAAACAATCATTGGGTTGGCGGTCTGTTTTTTTGCTTTTATTAGTGATATCATTGGTGTTTGTATTTATTCCTATAGTAAAATATGTGCCTATAGGGGTAGCAATTATTATGATAATCTGTTTAAGTGTATTTATCAAAAAAGCGTGGGATGGAAAATATCTCGTTGATAAAAAAAACGCATTAGCATTGTTTGTAAGTTTAGGGGACCGGATAATGAATTTATTTGAAATAAATAAAGAATCTACTCAATAAGAAAATGAGAAATATCTACTGAGGTACAATAATTCATACATATAGTATTCATTATTAATTTTAAATTATTAACTACATAATAATGTGAAATATAGAGTTATTGAAGCAATTAAGAGAAATTACTTTTGCTCCGATTAAAGACTGTAAAGAAGCTTTAGTAGAATCTGGTGATGATTTAGAAAAAGCACAAGAAATACTTAAAAAAAAAGGTATTGCAAAAGCAGGCAGTAGATGAGAAAGAGAAACTAAAGAAGGAATAGTCAAAGTAATAGAACAAAATGGCAAAATTATCGGACTAAAATTATTGTGTGAGACTGATTTTGTTGCAAAAAATAACAATTTTCAAGCTTTATTTGATTCTGTACTAGCAAAAATTGCTCAAAGTACCAAAGAAATACAAAGTTTGGAAGATTTAGAATCTGAAATTGCTACACAGGTAGATAATGAAATCAAAGAATTTATGGGAAAGACAGGTGAAAATATGAAAATAGGTGCAGTATTGGTGACAACAAAACCAGCGTTTGTGTACAATCATCCTGGAAATAGAGTAGCTTCACTGATCTTTTTTGAGGGTGGAAATCCAGAAATTGCCAAAGAATTAGCATTACAAGTAACTGCTATGAATCCTACATATGTATCTTTTGAACAGGTAGATGCTGATGAAATTACAAAAATGAAAGAAGAATTTGGAGCAGAATTAAGAGCTGCAGGTAAGCCAGAAGCTATGGTACAACAAATTGTCGATGGAAAAATTCAAAAAACATTGGCAGATTTTGTATTATTAGAGCAAGAATATATTAGAGATGGGGCAAAAAAAATAAAAGATATTTTGCCAGAAGGTATGAAAATACATGCATTTATGAGAATAGCTATTTAGATACAATTACTTAGTATAAATAATTGATTTTAAAACTTAAAAAAGGTAATAATGCAAAAGTATGATGTAGTATTGTTGATTGACGCATCGTTGTCAGAAACCAATCGTAAGGAAGTTGTTTCTGAGTTTGAAAAGCTCATCAAAAAAAATATTGTCCAACAAGACGATATTGGACTCCAACAATTAGTGTATAATTTAGGCAATAAAGCCTGAAATGATAAAGCGTATGTGTATTCGTATTACATTGATGCTGAAGCAAGTGATTTGGAAATGATCAAGAAAACAGTATTATATAACAAAGCTATTAAGAGATACTTCATTTTCAAAATGGCAAAGACTGAAGAGTTTGTTCCATTTGAAAAAATCAATAAAGAACTTACTGAAATTATAGAATCTTGGGATCCAAAAAAACTTTGACAAAAAGTGACGTTTTTTTCTGACAAAAAAAATGAAAAATATCTTACTCGAAAAGCTGTTACTATGCTAAAAAAATATATTACAAGATTTAGTAATATTAAACCTAGAGAATATACACACAACTCTGTTTCAACCCAAAAAAAACTTAAAACAGTGATACTGAGAGCTAGAGAACTAGGGTTTGTAGAATATACTAAATAAATATCAAACATCCATTTAGTACAATACTAATATTTATCATTTATAATAAAGTAACATGGCTAGTAAATTAAGAAGAGTGAGAAAATATTCTCGAACCAAAAGGATAGGAAAACACGGATTTAGAGAGAGAATGAAAACAGCATCATGAAGGGCTTTGTTGAGCAGAAGAAGAAGAAAAGGAAGAAAACAATTGACGGTTCAAAGATCGTAGAAATCGATTTTTGATTTTTTTGTTTTTATGGTAAACGTATTTTGTAGTTTGATATGTTTGTTACATCAAAATGTGTGTCGTTATTATAAAAATCAATCTGATTCGTACTGACGACATTTGATTTGATTATTTGGGACAAAATCAAACAATATTGTGATTTCAAATAACAGTCCGTATAAAGGGAAAAATATTGTATTCTATCCATTGCATAAACCATATTCATTGTTTATTTTCTTATCACAGATAACCTTATGAAATCAAAAAAAACAAAATCTATTGTATCTGAAGTAAAAAATAAGGCAAAAAGTGTCACTATAAATAAACCTGTTTTCTCAGCACACAAACAAGGACAAGTAGTAAATGTTCCTGAATTATTTAAAGATTTCTATAGAGAGTGAGAAAGAATATTTTTACGTAATCCAAAAAAATTTGCTGGGTTTCCAGATTTGCTTGATCTTCAAAAAAGAGGATATGAAAATTTTATAAAAATATATATCAATAAACTTTTCAATAATATAAATCCTGTGTGGGATATCGCATGAGAAAAAATGTATGTGGAGATTGATGATGTGAAAATTTCTGAGCCTATTGATGATGCAAAAATATGTAAAAAAAAGGAGCTAACGTATGGCGGAATTATTACAGGAAAAGTAAAATTAAACGAAATACATGATGATGGAAAGAAAAAAACAGAAAAAACATTGTTTAGTAAGCGTGCAAATATAGGTATTTTGCCACTTATGACGCCATCAGCTTCATATATTATAAATGGTGTTGAAAGAGTTATTATTTCACAAATCATAAGATCGTATGGTATATTTTTTGCTAAAAAAGAATTTAGGTATTCATTTAAAGTCATCCCAGAAAATGGACCATGGTTGGAAGTGCAAACAGAAAAATCTGGCGTGGTAGTCGCAAGGATAAATAAATCAAGAAAATTTCCTATTACGACATTACTTAGAATTTTCTGATTAGAAACTGATGAAAGTATGAGAGACTTATTTAAAGATTGTTTTGAAGAAGAGGATTTTAATTATTTTGAAACAACGCTTAAAAAAGATAGTACTACAGATGCGCTTTCTGCAGCTGAATTTGTCTACAATAAAGTAAGGCCTGGAGAATTGATTGATCCAGAAAGTGCATTAAATTATATAAAAAATCAATTTCTTTCCCCAGAAAGAATTTATATGGGAAGAATTGCTAGAAGAAAAATTAATGCAAAATTATGAATTAAAAAGCCGTTGGATGGTGATATCGCAAACATTTTTGATGGAGAAGATTTGGTTGGTGCACTAAAATATCTTTTCAATATTTCAAATTTTAAAAAATGATATTATACAGATGATTCTGATCATCTTTCAAATAAACGTATTAGATCCATGGGGGAGATTCTCTATGCACATCTACAGCCTGTCATGAGAAAATTTGTCAAAAGTATAAAAGGGAAATTAAGTATTCTCAATCTTGAAAATCCATTGAAAATTACTGATCTCGTAAATTTTAAAATAGTTGACAACGCAATCAAAAGTTTTTTTGCTACATCTCAGCTATCTCAGTTTTTGGATCAAATTAATCCATTGTCTGAAATAGAACACAAAAGAAGAATTACTGCCCTTGGGCCTTGAGGTCTCAAAAGAGAAACAGCAAAATTTGAAGTACGTGATGTCCATCCTTCTCATTATGGAAGAATATGTCCTATCGAGACACCAGAAGGACAAAATATTGGGTTGGTAATTTATCAGTCACTATATTCTCGTGTAAATAGTGAATGATTTCTTGAGACACCAGCACTCAAAATTTATCGTGAAGTGCCTGTAAAAAAAGAATTATTGGTAAATAGAATTGCACATCGTGATATTTATGAATTGGATGCAAAAGGAAAACAACTCAAAAAAATAATTGTCAAAGAAGATCATTATATTGATGAAAAATCTGCAAAAGAAATAGAAAAAGTATACGGTAAACTTGGTAAAACTATATCTGTTAAACCATTTTTTACGGATGAAGTGGAATACATATCACCAGAATTGGATGAAAAATGTTGTATAGCTGATGCTACAACGCCTATTGATATGTACAATAATATTACAGAAGTACGTGTTGCAGCAAGACAATTTAATGAAATGGGAATGTTTCATATGTGAGACGTTACACATGTAGATGTTAATCCATCACAAATATTTTCACCAAATACATCATTGATTCCTTTTGTAGATCATAATGATGCAGTACGTGCATCTATTGCGACAAACCAGCAAAGACAAGCGTTACCATTGTTAAGAAATGATGCTCCACTCGTAGGTACGTGACTTGAAAGAGATATTGTACAAATGACTCATGCAGTTATAAAGGCTGAAGCGGACTGAGAAGTTATATATGTAGATTGAAAAAGAGTAAAAGTAAAATATAAAACAGGTAGTAAAGAATATCCTCTGATTATCTTTTCAAGATCAAATAGTAAAACATGTATAAATCAAATTCCTAGGGTTTCCTTAGGGCAAAAAATAAAACAATGAGATCTTATAGCAGAATGACCATGTTCTGTAAATGGAGAAATGGCTCTTGGTAAAAATTTGAGAGTAGCATTTATGCCATGGAAATGATATAATTATGAAGATGCAATAGTGATATCACAAAGGTTAGTAAAAGATGATGAATTGACATCTATCCAAATAGAAGAATATGAAATAGAAGTTGCAGATACAAAGCTTGGACCTGAGGAAACAACCAATGATATTCCTTGAGTTTCTATGGTAAAACTTAAAAATCTCGATGATGATGGTGTTATTAGAATATGATCTATAGTGAAATGATGAGATATTCTTATTGGAAAAATTACTCCAAAATCTGAAGGAGAACTCACTCCAGAAGAAAAGCTCATTCAAGCGATATTTTGAGATAAATCAAAAAATGTAAAAGATACGTCTTTATATGTTCCTTCTGGTAGCAATGAATGAAAGGTAACTGATGTTGTCATTCTAGATGCAAAAAAAGGAGATAATTTGATGGCTGGAGTCAGAAAAAAAATTAAAGTATATGTTGCTACTACCAGAAAAATTGAGGTAGGAGATAAATTAGCAGGAAAACATGGAAATAAAGGTATTATTTCTATTGTAGTACCGGAAGAAGATATGCCATTTACTGAGGACGGAAAACCAATAGATATTGTATTAAATCCACTTGGAGTAATTTCTCGTATGAACATGGGACAATTATTTGAGTCTCAGCTTGGATTTATTGCAAAACATTTTGGGGTAAAATTTGCTGTACCTACATTTTCAAAATTTTCATCAGAAGATTTGACAGAATTTACTAAAATGTGTGGACTTGATGACCTTAAATTTAATATATTCAACTGAGAGGATGGTAGAAAATATGATCAAAAGGTAACGGTAGGGTATATGCACATACTTAAATTAGTACATATGGTAGAAGATAAAATTCACGCAAGATCTGTGGGGCCATATTCACTAATTACACAACAGCCACTTGGAGGAAAATCTAGACAAGGAGGGCAAAGATTTGGTGAGATGGAAGTATGGGCTTTAGAAGCATATTCTGCAGTATATACGCTCCAAGAAATGCTTACGGTTAAGTCAGACGATGTTATTGGAAGAAATAGATTATATGAATCTATAATTAAAGGACAAAAACCAAAAATTGGTGGGTTACCAGAATCATTTAATTTATTGACATATCTTTTCAAAGGATTGTGCCAAAATATAGAGCCGTTGAGTATAGAAGAACTAGAAATAGTACAAGAAGATAGAATAAAAAAAATAGTGAATCTTTGATTGTCATGAGTAATGAAAAGTACTATTACTTCAGACGGAGAAGAAACTGTTACTGAAGAAGAAATAGTACAAGAAAAAGAGGAAATTATAGATAATGTGATTCAAGAAATGGAAGATTTTTGAGAACTAGAATAAAAAAATAACACGATCCATGATGTACGAACAGTATAGTAGTATAAGCAAATAGTTCTTGCATCTATTAGTCATTAAAGTTAGTCATTTATTTTCTTACTAAGAATATTAGTATGAACAAAACAAAATTCGAAGGATTGATTGTGAGATTAGCTTCTGTAGAAGATATAGAAAAATGGTCTCATGGTGTTGTAGATAACCCAGATACGGTTAATTATAGAACAGGAAAACCTAAACAAGGATGACTATTTTGTGAGTCTATTTTTTGACCAGTCAAAAATTATGAATGTAGTTGCGGGAAATACAAATGAGTAAGATATAAATGAATTGTATGTGAAAGATGTGGCGTTGAAGTAACGACGTCAAGAGTAAGAAGGTCAAGAATGGGACATATTGAATTAGCAGTTCCTGTGATTCATGCATGGTACAAAGCAAGTCCATCAGGATGAATAAACCAGTTGTTGGGAATATCTGCCAACGAAATCGACAAAGTATTGAGTTTTGTAAAATATATTATGGTCCAAAAAGTGGACAAAGATTTTGATAAAAAAATTAAAGAAAAAATTAAAGAAGATTTTGATAGCAAGATAAAAGAACTTGAACAACTTTATAAAACTGAAGTAGAAAAAGAAAAGCAAAATTCAAAAAAAATAAAAGATCTTGAAAAATTATTTAAAGAAAACCAAGAGTCTTTAGATAAAGAATTTAATAGGATAAAATCAATTATATCTGATCTCGAAGTTGGTTCAACTATCTTCGAAAACGACTTTAGAAATATTTTTTCAAGGTTTGCTCATTTGATTGTATTCCAGTCATGACCAGAAGCTATTTTAAGAATGCTTCAAAATATTGATGTAGAAAAAGATATCAAAAAAACTATTCAAATCTTTAAAGAAACCAAATCTGAAGAACAAAAAAAGAAGTTAATTTCATTGATAAAATTGTTGATAAATTTACATGTTTCTTGAGTAAAACCAGAAAATATGGTAATTAGAAAATTGCCAGTTATTCCACCTGATCTCAGACCAGTAGTACAACTTGAATGAGGAAAATTTGCATCATCAGATGTTAATTTGTTCTATAGACGTGTATTGATGAGAAATATCAGGCTAAAAAAAATGATCCAAGTAGGGATGCCTGATGTCGTAAAGAAAAATGAAATCAGACTTTTACAAGAATCAGTAAATAATCTTTTAGTAGGGGAAAAGGCAGGTGCTGCTTGAGGTAGTGGTGCAGGTATAAAAGTATTCAAATCGCTTTCTGATATGCTTTCAGGTAAAGAAGGTATTTTTAGAAAAAATTTGCTTGGAAAGAGAGTAGATTATTCAGGAAGATCAATAATTACTGTAGGTCCTGAGCTAAAACTTAATGAATGTTGATTGCCGATATATATTGCTGTTAAGATGTTTACGCCTTTTATTATTGGTAAACTTATCGAGAAAAAAATCGTATATACACCAAAACAAGCAGAAAAATTAATCAAAGAAGAATCTCCATTAGCGCTAAAATTTCTTGAAGAAGTGATAAAAGATAAATGGGTGCTGCTCAATCGTGCACCAACATTACATAGGTTATCTATTGAAGCATTCAAGATTATTCTTATGCCAGGAAAAACAATTAGAATCCATCCGTTAGTATGTCCTTCATTCAATGCCGATTTCGATGGAGATCAAATGGCAATTCATTTGCCAATTTCTGATGAAGCACAAAGAGAAGCAAGAGATTTAATAGCTGCGGACAAAAATATTTTGAAACCATGATCATGAGATCCGACTATCGCGCATTCGCAAGATATGGTACTTGGAGTCTACTATTTGACCGATTTTTATGACCCAAGGAATCCACAATATATGACAGAAGAAGAATGGAAAAAGAAACCAGTTACGGGTATTTTTCCTGACATAGAAACCGTACTCAATAGTTATGAAAATGGAGAAATTTTTGTAAAAGATAAAATTATTCTGAATTACAATAATGAACCTATTGAAACCATGGTAGGGAGAGTGATTTTCAATTCTGTATTACCTGAAAGAATTAGATTTATCAATCATACATTCAAAAATAAAGATATCAAAAAATTATTAAGTAGGATATTTGATGAATATGATATGCAAACAACTGTATACGTGGCAGATGATATTAAGGATCTTGGGTTTAAATATGCAACGTTGGAAGCAACTTCAGTTAATATCCTTGATATGAAAGTTCCAAAAGAAAAAGAAGAAGAACTTAAATATGGTGATGCTAAAGCCAATGAAGTATATAAATATTTTTTCAAATGATTTTTTTCTGAGGAAGAAAAACATAGATTCATCATTAAAATATGGAGTGATGTAAAAAAGAAAATTGAAGAAAGTTTGAAATCTATCACATGACCAGGGCAAGATCTTTATACTATGGTAGATTCGTGAGCAAGATGATCACAAACACATATGACACAGATTGCTGGTATGAAGTGATTAGTAGTTAATCCACAAGGAGAAATTATAGAACTTCCTATCAAAAACTCTTTCGTAGAAGGTCTGAGGCCTATTGAATATTTTATTTCTGCTCATGCAGGAAGAAAAGGAAAAGCAGATACAGCTTTGAGGACTGCAGAGTCAGGATATTTGACAAGAAAACTTTGTGATGCTTCACAAGAAGTGATTATCAGAGAACATGATTGTGGTACAGACAAATATGTAACCTTTACTAAACAAGAATCAGAACTCAAAGGCGATAATTTTTATACCGTTATTAGTGGTAGAATACTTGCAGAAGATATTATCGACAAGAAAAAAAATATTATTTTGACTAAAGATGATTTGTTAGATAAAGAAAATATTAAACTTTTACAAGATCTGGAAATTGAAGAGGTAAAGATAAGGACACCACTTATTTGTCATAGTATTAGTGGAATTTGTCAAAAGTGTTATGGAACAGATCTTTCTACAAGAAGGATAGTAGAAATAGGAGTGCCAGTTGGTATTATAGCTGCTCAGTCTATTGGAGAGCCATCAACGCAATTGACATTGGATACATTTCATGAATGATGAGTCGCAAAATGAGGAGAAACAACTCAAGGAATCGATAGAGTAAAACAATTGTTTGAAGTAAGAGATCCAAAAACGCCTGCTATAATTGCACCATTTGATGGTAAAGTTTCTTTTTATGAAGCCAATAAAACAAGATATGTCAGAGTAGTCTCTGAATATCAAAAAAAGACATATTTACTCAAAAATGGATATAAAGTAGATGTGAAAAAATGAGAAGAAGTAAAAAAATGAGGCATATTTGCATCTAAAGGCAAAAGTAAACTTAAAGTCAAAGAAGCTTGAAAAATTCTTGAAATTAAGTCAGATTATATTGTGCTTGGTATTCAGGAACAATATATAAAGTCTTTGACATGACTCAATGCAATCAAAAAAGATTGAGAAGAAGTATGTAAAGGAGAAATACTTACTACTGGAGCACTGTCTATTAAAGAATATAAACATATTGTTGGAGACCTTGAAGCACAAAAATATATTATCAAAGAAATTAAAAAAGTATATGGATCTCAGTGACAAGATTTAAATGATAAACATATCGAAGTGGTCGTAAAGCAATTGTTTTCAAAAGTCTTTATCGAAGATTCTGGAAATAGTAGTTTTATCCCTGGGATATATGTCAAATATGAAGAGTTTATCAAAGTAAATAGAGAGCTTGAAGCAGAAGGAAGAAAACCAGCCAAAGGGAAAAGATTGGCTCTTGGATTGACAAATATTGCTAAAGAGACAGATTCTTGGTTATCAGCTGCATCATTTCAAGAAACTATTAGGGTTATGGTAGGCTCATCACTTAAAGGATCTATAGATAAACTGTCTGATCTCAAATCAAACGTTATCATTGGAAGACTCTTACCAGTAGGTGAAATTTATAGAAAAGACCATGGAATAGACATCCAAGAATAAGTAAAGTACGTCTTGAAAAGAGTATCGAAATCGCTATACACAAGCCTACTGCATTGATAATGAATAATACATGATGGATAATGTCAGGAAATTATGTACAATATAGCATCATTTATTACATTTTACTTTGCTTTTCATTTGTTTTAATCGTTAGTTATAGTATAAAATGGCACACAAAAAAGCCGGTGGATCGGCAAAAAATCTGAGAGATTCAAAACCAAAGTATAGAGGCGTCAAGGTTTTTGGATGACAAAAAGCTGTTGCAGGAAATATTGTTATTAGACAAAAATGATCTAAATATGAATGTGGAAAAAATACTTATTTAGGGAGTGATTTTTCTGTTCATGCAAAAATTGATGGTACTGTCTCATTTAGCAAGAAAAAAATCGTTAGATTTGATGGTAGAAAATACCTTAAGACTATTGTAGATATCAAATAAACTTTGTTGCAAGTTAAAACATTAATATTTCAATCTTTCAACTTTTCAATATTTTAACATTCTAACTTTTTAAGTTATGACAATCTGACCAAAAAAGAAAATTTCCCAATCACAAGGACGTAAAAGGCATTCTACATGGGAAAGACTAAATATTAAAAGAATGGTAGAAACTCACAAAATTTCTACTTGTAAAAATTGTGGTGCAAAAAAACTTTCGCACAGAGTATGTCCAGTATGTTGATATTACAAAGGAAAACAAGTATTGACTATCAAAAGCAAAAGCAAAGATACAGTGGTAAACGCTTAAGAGCATGCAAAAGTGGAAACATGGGAAAGTGGAAAAATTAAAAAATCTTTCAACCTTTCAATCTTTCAATGTTAGAAGTTGGTCTTTAGTTTCTTAGTTTTCCATATGAATATAAAAGCAAGAATCAATGCGAGAAAAATAGTACTTTCCTATTTATATCAGCATTGTTTTTTTGTTAATTTATTGTTGCAAGATAAAATGATTACCGAATCATTGTTTATTGACTATATTTTTAAGACAGATGAAAATATGTATGATGAGGAAAAAGAAAAACTCAAAAAACAAATTGAAACTCATCTTGTTCTGTACACTATAGAAGATTTCAAAAATTTTACTGATTGTTTTTTTGATGAACGAGCTGTAGAAGATATTGATTTTGATTACATCTCCAAGGTAGGCGTAAATTTTACTAAATATATGGATGATATACAACAACAAGTAAATAGATATGCAAACACTTTTCAATATATCCAAATGGATCCGCTAGACCAAGCAATATTTCTTCTTGGGTATACAGAGTGGAAAGAAATGGAAACACCAAAAGAAGTATTACTCAATGAAATGATAGAACTTGCAAAAAGATACTCCGATGAAGGGGCACCTAAATTGCTCAATGGTATCATGCACAAAATAATTGCAGCTGAAAGTCCAACGCTTGAAGCATAAAACAAAATATATATTGTAAAAGAATGGTTTCAAACCGTTCTTTTTTATTTTGAAATTATGTAAAGATTTGAGAGAAATCGATGTGAAAGATTTTATCATTATCAATCAGATGATTGAGTCTATCAGTAAGCAACTAGTCGGTCGAGAAAAGTCAGTGAAATAATAAAGAAAGATCAGATAATTTTTATTTTGAATTGTTTCTACCAATAAAACTTTGAATTTCTGCCAGACTACTAAAATATCTTACTTTCAAAAGTTTGTACGACATATATCACCTATCAGTTTTATAGATAATATATTCTTTCCCATTTGGCGCGATATATGATTGTGGCGAAAAATAAGTATCTACCTCATGACTTCGAATCGCTTGAGGAATATTTTTACTGTCTATATACGTACGCAGTGTTGCAATACTAGTAAAATATTTAACAGTAGTAAATTCATTGGATGTATATCATTGTCAGTTATAATATAGAGAATATACTTTTCCATTAGGCGCAATATGTTTGCTAGGATCTGTATTGGTAAATGACCATGAAGTAGTACTGTATGTATTTACATTTACATGACAGTCACCAGGATTTTTTGAGTCTATATATCTGATGAGACAATCACGATTTGCAAAATATGTCGCGATAGTAAAGTTTGGAGATGTGTATGCTAGTTTTAGATTGTCAAAACTAATACTATATTCCTTGCAATTGGGTGCAATATGTGCACTAGTATCGATGCTTCCATTTCATGTATCATTACCTATTTCTCCATTAATAAGGTCTTCTAAATATTGAAGATTACAGTCATTGGTAAAATCAATTTCATCTGCCAACATACTTTTCATAGTAGAAAGGAATTCATCAAATTTATTTTCATCCTCACTATAATTTTCAACCAAACTATCAAAAATTATCTGAATAGATTCTTTGTCAGTATCTGATAAACTACATGCATCATCTGTTTCTTGCTTGGTTTGTATACTAAATTCTAATAATCTATTGGCTATACGTAATGTAGAAGAAATAGTTTTGTTATATTTACTACTTGACCTCATAGTAATATATATATCATCTCCATTTTGTACAAATGTACCAGTTCATATATCATTACCATTTTTATAAAGTGTTGCATCTCCCTCAAGAGTAGCCCAAATACTCACTCAATTTTTGAGAGTATCAATGGTAATTTCATTGGAATCATAATATGTTCTAAGATTAGCATCTTCTTTAGATACAAAATCTCGATCATCAAATGTTCAAATCCTAAAATATCCTGTATTGCTTCGTATAGAGAGATTTCCCTCTTTATCTTTAGCTTGCATTCTCCAGTAATATTTTCAATCAGAAACATCAAAATCAGTACTTGGTGATCCAAAAGTTCCTGTTGTAGTAACTATAAATCCTGTATGTATAGTATCTACAAATGTATTGTCTGTAGCAATTTCATAAAAATATCATCCGATTCATGATCCAGTATCTACACTTGCATTCCATTCAAACCTAGTAAAAAATATTTCTTCTCAACTAAGTGGATAAGTGATCACAGGAGTAGTCGGTGGTATATTGTCAGATCATTTAGTCGTTATCGTAAATATACCAGTTCCTAGTCAGATAGTCACATATCAAGTAATAGTCTGTAAATATCCTGAGCTACTTTGTGTAAGTGTTTTTAGTTGATTGCCATTATATACAAGTAATCATGTTGTTCATGAAGAGGTGCAGACAGAACCAGAATATATTTCCAACCATCCAGAAGTAGTATTTGGAGTAAAGGTAATAGATGCCAATACTCAAGTCTCTATACCATTAACAGTAATAGTATTGCCAGTCAAAATGCCAAGAGGCACATTAGTAAGAGCAGCAAATAGTAAAGAACCAGTTGTAGGTGTTTGAGAGTATCATCTTGTTGTTACTATAAAAGGATTTATAAGAGATGATCATATTGATATGTTCCCAGTTATAGTCTGATTATAGCCTGTTCTAGTAAGTATATATATTTGTAGAGTATCTCAATTATTTACTATTCCTGTAAGTCCTATAGCATGTCAACTAATAATAAGATATCCTGATGTAGTGATTGGATCAAAACTTAAGGTCACAGGTACAGGAATATTAAGTACACTAGCAGTGTATATATTTGTAGTATATCAGGTGTTTAACTGTGTTCATCAGCTTCCCAAAAAAGACACTCATTCAGGTGTACTATCTCGGATAGCAAACACTTCTGCAATATACTTGCTTGCATCATATTGTCAGGGAATTTGTATAAGAGACCCATCGGTTTCATATGCATAAGGAATTTTTTGTTTGTACATATGCAATCAAAATGCATAATTGACAGAAGTATTTCCAAGGAGTGATTGGAAAGTAGGCACCATACCTATTGTTGTACAATTACTATTAAGTAGAGTAGTTGTACTACCAGAAAGTGTAGGATTTGTAGCATATAAGCATGATATGAGATTGCTTCCCGTAGACAAAATACCTCCATAAGGAAAAATGCCAGCCATACCTACAGATAAATATGTATCATTACCGTTGGTTCAATTAAAATGCTCTCAATTGTCAAATAATTGTAACTCTCAATAATATGTATTTCCTATAGAACTATAAAGACTCGCAATACCAACAGTATTATTGTATAGTCTTATGTCATTAAATATATTTCCAGAAGAGTTTTTAAGTGAAATACCTGCAGTGCTGTTATTATATAGAGCAACCCTATTAAAAACATTTTCTTGTGTAGTGAGATCTCAAAATATACCTATAGCATTATTATATCATTGCACATTATTTATAGTGTTTCTTTTTGAACCATTAGCAAACCAGATTCCGTAAGAGCCATTATTGTACGTTTGTGTATTGTTAATTACATTATAATTAGAAGTATAGTATAGATGAATACCAGCTGTAGAATTATTAAATGTTTGGCTATTTATTATAGTATTGTGATGTGACCCCAGTCCAAGAAAAATTCCATATCAGAGTGTATTGTATACTTGCACATTATTAATAGTAGAATTATTGTTGGCTCCATCAAAAAAAATTCATTTACGTATTGCTGGAGAATATGCTACTGCATGATAATACAATCCATCTATACTAAGTGTATCAAGTATTATATTGCGTTTATTGTAAGCATACAATAAGCTGTTCATCCCTCATAATCATGTTTTATCAAATTTTGTATTTGAAGTTCCTATAAGGGCAATACAATTCCCATTAAAAATAAATCCAGTACTCGTGCCAGCTAGAGCTGATCTATATTCACCATCAGAAAGTATATATAGTGTGTGATCTTCAAATAGATAAGGAGACGTAAAATCTCCAGGAGCTAGTGTTTTTACTTGAAATGCAGAAAGTGAACATCAATTGGTTTGCCAATTTTGAGTAAATATCGAGCCAGATCCAAAATAATGATTAACAAGTAATTGTTGTTCAGAGGATAAACTAGATTCTGGTTCAGTAATATATTTTGTGGTAGTATAATCAGCTACATCTGTGCCATATGTTTCGAGAACATCGTCATTATACCAAACAGGAGCTACTTGTTTGCTAATATTCCCTCAAAAAATATATCTGATCGGGATTTGCGTATAATCAAATGATGATTGTATTCCTCTCAATATGCTTAGATTGACTCCACTCAATAACCACTGTCCATTTCCATTTTGTGGATTAGTCACCCAGTCATAAGAAAATCATGTATATATTTCATTTAAAACTCCAGCTTCTCGATCAAGCAAAGACAAAGATCAGGGAATAGCGCTCTGTGTTCATCAGGTAGCTATAGTATTGGCAAATAGTTGAAAATATCCATAAGATGAAACTCATCCACTATAGATAACAATTCACTGATTATTATTGTAAATTTTTACATCATGAAAGTATCAAGATATTCATTCCGCGACAATTCATGCACTATTATTGTATGAAAGTGAGTTATGTATTGCTATTTTTCATGATGGTAAACCTTCTGTTTTTAGATGCAATCATGTGGTATTATTAAATGTTTGTGTGTTATTTATTGTTATGTAGTTTGCATTATATGCATCTATTCCGATAGCATTATTAAATGCTAAGGAATTATTAATATTGATATGTGAAGATTGGTCGCTGATGTTGATTCAGATATTATTTTTAAAAAAATATGAATTATTTATAGCTAGACCTGTTGTATTTGATATATACATTCAATTATTCATATTGTTGTAACTTTTAATATTATTTAAGGAAATATTTTGTGCGTCTTGTAAAAATATACCACCAGGAATATTGTTTTTCCCATTAATAAGGATATTATCTAAGATAATATTGTTTTTGGATGTTACAATAATGTTTGATCATAAAACATTAGTTTTTATGACAACATTGCCTTTTCCAAGAAGTGCTGAACAACTGTCCATACTGATAGGTGTAGTAAGTGTATAAGTTCAAGCATTGAGTATATATATAGTATGTTCTGATAAAGATCATCAAGTATATCAAGAAGGAAGTGTGCGTATAGTGGTTGCTACACAACTTGTATCCCACAATCTTGTGTATGCAGTAGCTCACGGGGTTCCATCGCCAAATAAGGTATACATAATATTTTCATTAGTAGGATTTTGTTCCCAAAAATCATACGTAATAAATCCTCACCATTGCCAGTTTGCAGAAGTAATTGTCAAAATATTAGAAGCACCCCAAAGCATTCACAAAATCGATAATCCAAAAATACCAAACGCATGATGTATTTTTTTGTGAAAATAATCGAAAAGTCATTCTGGATGTTTAAGATGATGGAGTGGTGACTTCATAACTAAATGTTAAGTGTTAAATACTAAGGTAGCTATAGGACATCGATAGGGTTTATCGTTTGCTTGGATTGTTCTTGTTTATATGGGTCTTAAGTTCTGAAAGTGTAATATAGTAGCGTACTTTCAAAAGTTTATACGACATATATCATCTATCTGTTTTATATATTTTGTATTCTTTCCCATTTGGTGCAGCATAAACAATAGGAGTAAAACTATCATCAATACTATGTTTCCATATTTCTTTCGATGGATTTCTAAGGTCTATAAACCTTTTTATATTTGCTAGAGAATCAAAATATTTTGGACTAGTAAATTCTGTAGCAGAAAACCCACCATACTGCCCGATAAGATGATATATTTTCCCATTTGGTGCAATATGTTTCATAGAATCTAATAGATCAGAAGTTCGGAAATTATTACTATACGTATTGATATGACAATCTCCTGGATTATAATAATCAATATGCCTAATAAGTGATTCGCGATTTATAAAGTAATATCTATTACTCATTTCAGGAGCATAATATGCTTGTTGAGTAGTGTCATATCATATACTGTATTCTTTACAACTTGGAGCAATATGATTGCTGGTATCAACGCCTTCATTATCAAAATCATCTGCTATAAGATCGAGTAGATAATTTAGAGTACAACTATTATTAAGTTCTGTTTCATCTTCTACCATATTCTGAAATGTAGTAAGAAAATCAGCATATTTTGAGATATCATTGTTGTATTCATCTTTAAGCTCTTGATAAATATCATCAATAATACTTTTTTCTGATGTACTGAGTGTACATGAACTTTTTTTTGTACTTACAGAAAATGTGCCTGTATGTCCAAGTATGCGAATTTCAGAAGTTACCGTAGTATCATAAGTATTACTTGAAATAAGTTCTATATATACAGTATCTGAGGGAGAAACTAAACCTGTTGTCCCATTGCCTCAAGAGTTATTGTTGATGAAAAGCATTCATTTTGAAATAGAAATCAACGTAGGTCAAGTAAGTCCAAATATAATAATAGGATCAGATTTATATATTTTATTGAGGTCTACATTTCTCAACCAAAGTGTAGGTGTAGCAAAGAGTATACCAGTCCCACCACTACAATATTGTGAAGAAGTAGTAAAACTAACCATGGTTCACGAAGAAGTATTTCATAGATAATCTATAGCTGATATCCTCATATAATGAGTTCATAACGGAAGTAGAGAAGTACTTAGTTGAATAGCTGTTGTTGTATTTGGTAAAGTTCCACTTAAAAGATTTCCCGTTACCATACCCGTATTATTATATATGTCATATCTATAATGGCTAAGTCAAGCACCACTATCACTAGCACCACTTCGAGTAACAGTAAGAGGTAATGATGGACAAGTGAATATATTGTTAACTGGAGTTATAATGGATGGTAAAGTCGGTGGAGTAGTATCTACATATACTCTTTTGGTGGTTCAAGTATAGGTACAAGTCCCTGTTGTATAACGGTGAGAAAAATAATTCCATCCATTTGTAGTAAGCAAGGTAACAGGAGTAATTATTCATGTCGTTATATAATTGCCCGATAGTGGCTGTTGGATGAAATCACCAGAAATATAAAAATGTGTAGGGTTACTAGCCAATAATTGTAACATAGTTCCTGTTGTATTGGTATAATAACCAAAAGAATTTGATATGACAGTATTGCCTGGTGATGAAGTAAACGTAATGTCTCCTTGAAAATTTGGGACACATCATGTCGATTGAGGAATGGTTCCTGTTTGTACAGTGCCAGTCGATCATACATGAAAAGGTATTTGTGAACCACATTGAGGACCTCTACCATCAGATCACAATACCGTACATGTTGCAAAATAATCTCATGAAATTAAGGAATTACCTGTAGCTCGTAGTCCTCATACTGTTTGTTGAGATAGTAAAGGTGAAGTATCTCCGGAACGAATAATAGTAAGCAAATAGTTACTTGCATTTAGTCATTGACACAAAAATGTAATATTTTGTCATTGATCGATACGTAATGGAGATATTTCAAAATTTTGACACCAAGGAATATTTACACTGAATTCAGCGATACCACCATTAGTATCAAATATAAATCATGAATGGACTTGTCAGGTAACGATTTGTAATGTATGTCCAAAACTAGCTCCACTGATAGTGTTTGTAGTAAAATTATATTGTACTCCAGCAATCATACGAAATGATTGATCTCATGAAATACTATGATCTATTTGACCATAAATATCATTAGTATTTGGAGTATATCAGCTGACCCCTGTACAGTTTGTATAAAAACCTCACGTCATAGTTATATCAGTATATCCTCATCCATTGCCACGGAGTAAAGCAAGATTCCCTGAATCCAAAGGCCAAATTCTTCGACCTCTTTGGTTATTGTAATAAATTCATTTCAAATGAGTGGAACAGCTTATAGCTTGTCCATTTATACTGATAGGTTGAGACGGAGAAATTTGTTCTCATCCTTGCCAAAACAAAATTCCGACAAAATCATTTCCTCAAAATTTAAAATGTGCATTGGAATAATATCATGTGGTATTCAACCAAGGAAAGATTGTAGAAAGATCATTTTGAAAAGGAATAACCTCAGCATAAATAGATTTAAAAGTTGCGAAAAATACGACAAGAAATAAGATCATTCACAAAAAAAGTTTAGCTAAGCGAGATATCTTGCGATTGCAAAGAAGAGATGTTTTGATCATAATATTGCGACAAGGAATAAACATAGTTCTCTAAGTATACTCTCAGCATATAAATAATCAAAAAAACACCATCTTGATAGCACAATCAGATTGACAGACCAAAAAATGTATGTATAGTAAACAATTAAAGAGGGAAAATGGTATTGAAAAATTTAGGAATATGGGTCTCTTGTGTATAAAGAGTAAAAAGTTTATTTTCTAATATAAGAATTGTTTCTGGGGAAATAGTAGGCAATATCTCCTGTTTGAAAAAATCAATAATTGGTGGCAATGGAGAGCTGTTTTTTATTTTTTGATAATAAAGGTACATGGCATAAGTAACTTCTTCATTGGTTCCTACACATTCAAAGGGTTTTATCCCAGAAACACCCAATAATTCTTTATAGAGCGGGAGTAAGGTATTATTTTCATATAATTCGTGATCAAAGATAGTTTTTGTCATATCATCACTGAGAAATGGTCTGAGTATAGTATAAACAAAAGCACATTTTGGACAAATACCACACCAGCGATTATGAGTGGTTTTGTTGTGTTCTATGACTTTAAAATTGTTGTTGCAACTGCTAAAAACACTAAAATATTGTGGATATTGAGCAAAAAGTTTGGCTATATAAATCTCATACATACCTCTTAATAAACTAAAATATTTAATATCAGGGGAAATATATTTTTTGATATAATCAGAAAAATCTGACTCAAATTCAGCACTTTTGCTTCGTTGATGGTTGATGTCATATTGTTTTCCTGTTTTTTCATCTGATAAGAGTATATTGCCTTCATTTGCACTTTTTTCATTGGACATAATGATATACGTATAATCATAGAGGTAGGCAGCAGTAGTAAGTACAAATGCAATAATTCAACTGATAGGTACATGTCCATTATAATATCATTGTTGATTCATAACGAAAAGTTGCGGATCAAAGGTTCTTTGTATTACTAGTCTTGGTGCTCATATACTATCACCAACCACACTATGAAGATAATAATCTTTGCCAAAGGTAGAAGTAAAAAAAGGTATTCCCATTTTTTTGATAAGTTCTACGCTTACTAAGCTATCTTTACCTCATCAGAGAGCAATCATAGGAACATTTCCTGATGATAAAAATATTTTTTGATGCTTTTTTTTAGCTCCATTTACAAAATGTAAGAGTCCATAAGGAGAAATACCATTTTTATAAAAAAACTCTCCAAGTCCCTGCATATAAAATTTTGTCCGAAATCTTTGCTGGTCTACGTCAAGTGACCCAGTTTCTACCACGAGATTTGTAGTAGGGTATACTTTATAATAGCTGATTCCAACTGCTAAAGAAAGATGAAAGAGGAGGGTATCCATTATTTCATCATCAATATTTGCTGTTTGGATAAACCCATGACAAGAAAAATCAATAATTTCTGTAAAATACGTTTCATGATCAAATGAATAAGAAAAAGTAGCTTGTAAAGTATTTTTATCAAAAGTATATCAGACAAAATAGAAAGTATCAAAAGATTTCATAGCATAAAAAAGGCAAATAAACTATCAAGTACCATAGTCATTATTTGCAAAAAATCAAGTAATGCTGTTCTTTTCTTGCAATCTTTTAGCAAAAATATACACGTAAATGTATTCTATTTTATTTTTTCTATCTATGAAAAACTTTGATCGATTTCACAACAAAAAAATAGCTATATTAGGCTATGGAAGAGAAGGAAAATCTACCTTACAGTTTCTTTTACATATTGGAGTTTTGCCTATCAATATAACAATTTTAGATTGAGCAAGCAATGCAGGGGATCTACAGGATTTTGGTGGTAAAAGTATATTTGGATCTACCTATCTCGATGATTTATCCAAATTTGATAGTATTATAAAAACGCCAGGCATCTCACTATATCATCCCAAAATACTACCATATAAAGACAAAATAATGACACAAGCACAGATTTTTTTTGATTATTATCCATGAAAAATTATCGCTATTTCAGGTACTAAATGAAAATCTACTACATCGACTTTGACCTATGAGACACTCAAAAATGCTGGCAAAAAAGTAGAATTAATTGGAAATATAGGAAAACCTATGCTAGATTACCTTAATAGTAAGAATCTATCATCACAGGCAAGTGAATATGTAGTAGCTGAAATATCAAGTTATATGCTAGAAGATCTCCACAAAACCAATTATTTAAGTGTGTTGCTAAATATTTATGCAGATCATGGTGATTGGCATCAATGATTTGAAAATTATAAAGCTGCTAAGTTAAATATTTTACAAGGAAGCAAATATATGCTTCTCAGAGATGAAATATCACAACACTACAATATAGACGAAAAAAAAAATCCTGATCAAATGCTTCATGTATTTTGATATCAATGAAAATATACCTATGCTCATGGAGATTTCTTCATCGATGGAAAAAAAATATTTGACGATCAAGGTATTCTTCTCAAATGAGAACACAATAGAATAAATATTTGTGCGGTACTTGGTATTTGTGATATAATGGGTATTGCACCTACGATACTCAAAAAAACATTAATAACTTTCAAATGACTTCCCCATAGAATGGAATATCTATGAATATTTTGAAATATTCAATGGATAGACGATGCAATTTCTACAACTCCAGAAAGCACTATACAAGCTATCAAAACTTTTGGAAATGATATAGACACCATATTTTTAGGAGGAACCGATAGGGGATATGTGTTTGATACATTGATAGCAATTATCCGTAAATATAAGATCAGAAATATAGTACTTTTCCCAGATTCTGGTTCAAAAATTTTAGCTACATTACACCCATGAGCAACATCTAATATACGTATTTTTCAAACTTCTTCAATGAAAGAGGCCGTTACATTTGCTTATACATATACAAGGAGAGGAAAAATTTGTTTGCTTTCTACCGCATCTCCCAGTTATAGTATATGGAAAAACTTTGAGGAAAAAGGCAATTTTTTTAAACAATATATAGAGGAAATATCGAAGTAAATCACAGTAGAGTTTCCAATATTTTATGTATTAATTGTTTTTCGTATGAAATATATAATGGGCATATTTATGGTATCTATAGTAATGATAAATGTGAGTTTTGCTCATCAGCCAAGACTAGTTTTTCAAGCCCCTACAGGAGAGATTATTCACATAGAAAATCCAGAAATATCACAAGCATTTTACGGGATATTGTCAGGACAGGAAGATAACTACCAAATAGTATCTGATACGGGATTTTTATTGTATGTTAGTCTTGTTGTGCCTGATATTTCATGAAGTATGACAGATTTTACGATAGATATCAATCAAGGTGATAGTCCATTAATCCCAAGGCTTGATGGAAAGTATTTTTCACGATCATGATTTTTTGAAAAATTTGCTTGAGATACATATCTTCAGTGACCAACACGAGAAAAACTTGTAGCTCCTGGTATATATACCATTAAAATTTCCAATCCCGAAAAAAAAGGGAAATATTCACTCGCTATAGGCAAAAAAGAAAGCTTTCCTTTCAATGAAATTATTCATACATACAAAGTTTTACCAGAACTCAAAATAGTGTTTTTTGAAAAACCATGGTACACAATTTTTCTAAATTATGTATGATGATTTTTTATAGCTATATTGCTTGTCATTGTAGTAATAATCTGGTGAATTATACACCGAATACAGCATAAAAAACAGAGATAAAAGGAAGATTTCTATTGATTTTTATGAAGAAAAATATATAAACAAAAAAACAAAAACAAACTACATATGAGCGAAATTACCAACCACCAAAAAAATCCAAAACTCATAGAAATTCTTGATCATGAGTTGCTACAGAAACTATTATCTGCAATAGATAATGATACAAAAGTAACATTATCTGTTGTTCCAAAGGTGAGATACACAATATCTCACAATGAAAAAGACATATTTATGTTTGAAGTTTCCAAATGTGGAAATCAAAAACATAATGCAATCTCTGTGATTAGAGATTTGCTCAATGAAGGTACAACCAAAACTTGGACTAGAAAGGTGGTTGAACAAAAAATTATCTTTGAATAAATAGTATGTAAAAAAGAGTTATAGATTTCTATGGCTCTTTTCATTTTGATTTAAAAAACAAAATTATTATACTTTCCATCGTGGTTTTATTTTTATCTTTAGCTATGTGGTATACTAAAAAAATATTTTTCTGATTGATGATGGTGATTGTTTGACGAACGTGTACTGCTTCAGCACAACAATATTTTACACTTCAAGATTTTTTACAATCATATTTCAATGTAGTACTGCAAGATCAAACAATTCCTGATTCATATACATACATTGATGTAAAATACAAAAACAGTACAAATACTCATTTTGCTACCTTACTTCAAAAAGTTATTTATTTATGATATTTCCCAAATATCCCTACATATTTACCACTTAAATCATATATAACACAGCGTCAAGTAGCTGATATCATCAAGAGTAATATCCACAAAGAGATTGCCTATCAAGATGATGGATATGTATCTTCTCAGCGACTGGTAAGTGTATTATCTCAAGTACAAGAGTGTATGCAACAAAAGAAACAAAATATTTCACAATGAAATTCTCAAGCACTTAATTATAACTTATTAGAAAGTGTATATAGTATATTACATGAAGACTATATTGATAAAAATAGTATTGATTCACAAGAGCTGTTATATGGCGCTACGCAGTGATTAGTCAAAAGTCTCAATGATGAACATACAGTATTTATGCCTCCTCCACAAGCTACAAATTTTACTGATGAGATGCAATGAAATTTTGAAGGTATAGGTGCATATATTGAGAGTAAACAACAAGGAATTATACATATTGTAGCTCCTATACAAGGATCGCCAGCAGATCTTGCATGATTGTTGCCTGGTGATCAGATTCTCATGGTAGATGAGCATAAAGTAACTAAAGATACTCAAGTAAATCAAGTGATAGATCGGATAAAGTGACCACGTGGTACATTAGTTATTATAAAATATTTGAGGAACAAAAAAGAATATAATGTTTCTATACAAAGAGATACTGTTGTCATCAAAAATATAGAATCAAAAGTATACACATGAGGAACGTGTTATATCAATATTCGTATGTTTGATTTTTGAGTATATCAAGATTTTTCTTCTACTATCGATAGTATCTGACATTCGTCTACTTGTAATACATATATATTTGATGTAAGAAACAATCCTGGTGGTAGTTTAGATGAAGTTCAACAAATGTTAAATTATATTGTGCCCACAAAAAGTCCATCAATAATAATCAAAGGAAATGATTATAATGAGACATTGTTTTCTCAAGATATTCCTGGCAAAAAAATAACCGAAACCAATAGTATTATACTTACCAATAAAGGTTCTGCATCAGCATCAGAAATTTTTGCTGGAGTCGCAAAGGAATATGGAAATCATGTCAAAATAATAGGAGAACCAACATTTGGTAAATGATCAGTGCAAACTATGGTAGAATATTCTGATGGATCAGTGCTAAAATATACGATAGCAAAATGGTATACAGGAAAATATCAAAAAAACATAGATAAAATCTGACTTTTCCCTGATATTACTATATACGATGACGTCAATACTTCTGCTGATGAACAACTTGATTATGCACGTTCATATATCTTTAAATAATTATAAATTGCAAAATATAGTGAATACCATATAGTATAAAATATGCGAATATATTTACTTATTAATTACCTTATATATATGACAGAGACCGCACTAGTGCTTATAGATTTTCAGTCAGAGTGGAGTAACCCAGCAAGTGAATATTATGTTGCTGATATGCAAGAAATTGTAGCAAAAACCAATTATCTTATTGATTATTGTAGGACAAGATGATATAAAATTATATGGACAAAACACAGAGAAATAGATTCATTAGATGATTTTTGACCAGACACGGAAATTATTTCTGAGCTTAAAAAAGAGGACACAGATACAATTATCATAAAAAATAAAATAAGTCCTTTTTACAATACATCCTTAGAAAAGGAATTGGATGGAATCAAAAATGTAATAGTTTGTGGTATCTTGACCAATTTATGTGTGAGAAGCTTTATCCAAGATGCTTATGATAGGGATTTTATTATCACCGTGATCAAAGATTGTTGTGTTGCCCATACTCCAGAAATTCAAGAATTCACATTGTATGATCTAGCTCAAACGAGAGAAGAAATAGATTTTACTACATTTAAAGAATTTGTAGAATAGGTTATAAAAGATAAATATCGTCTACTCTTAGTCTATAAAATGTTTAAAATCTTTGAGATTATCAAATGACTTATAAACAGAAGCAAATCTTACATATGCAACAGGATCAATTTTTTTGAGTGCTCTCAATACATCATCACCAATCTCTTTTGATGTGATTTCATTTTTATCGATAGACCATTCTGCTTCTAGATTATTAATAAGATTTTCAATATTTTCTTTATCTATTTCTCTTTTTGCAAACGCCAACAAAAGTGCTTTTTTGAGCTTTTGTCTATCATATATTTCTTTGCTACTGTCTTTTTTGATAACAACCAATTCAGTAAATCCCTTTCTCTCAAAAGTGGTAAATCTATGCTCACAATATTCACATTCTCTTCTTCTTCTGATACTTTGGCCATCTTCGATCACCCTTGAATCAATAACTTTAGTTTCCATACTCTGACATTTTGGGCATTTCATAACTTTATATATAATGATATAAACAGTGGACAACCAACAATGTATAATTAGTTAAATAATTTTTAGTTAGTCTTATTGTGGCATTAAAAATCTTTTATTATAATAACTAATATTTTTCAAAAATCATTTAAACCATATAATATCCTCACTGATAATTTTTTTCTTGATTTCATCATCACATTTTTCTCCACAAAATTTTGCTCGATTCATTTCTCAAATTTTTAGATAGTCTTTATTGTCATCAATTTCTATCCAATAGGTAATGATTTGATTAAAGTCAGCTTGGATATCATGGATTATACTGATCATTTTAGCATGATATTGTTCATCAATATGCAAAATATTTTCAATATAAAGTTGTATAAGAATTTCAATATGTTTAGCAGTAGTGTTTTGAAGATACGTCAAAAAAATCAATACACCAAAAATAGTTTCTCTAAGTGTAGAAAATATGCCCAAAATTACAAGATCAGAATAATCTTTTTGTAGGAGAAGACCATTGTCTCGCATTGCTCTAAAAAATTTTTTGCTGATCCAAAAATCTAGGTTGTATATATTTTCTTTGATATGATAAATATCTTGTTCGGTTAGATTGTTTTTCAACGTAGATAAAAATCCTGTATCCACTAAATGTATAGAAATATCTTGATAGACCATTTCGACAAATTGATCATCATGTATGCGTACCATGTCAGATATTTCCGACCCTATCAGTCATTTAAAAAGCTCAATAATCATTTTATTTTTTATATAAAGTCTTATATCTTTTGGATTTATATCCTGTAGGATAGTCGCAATAGCTGTTTCGTCAAAAGATTTTAAAAGACTTATATTTGAGTATACATCTTTAATATTCGTTTTTTGAGGTAAGAGAAATTTTTGTTTTCCTGCCCTCACATTTTCTGCAGTATGTTTATAGAAAAAAACATTTTTGCCATACTGATAAAGAAGCCTACCATAATAGGGTAGTGTATAATCTTTTTTGTCTAAATGATCTGAAATAGAAAAAGTATATTCGATAATTGGTTTTCTAAACAATCTAAGAAAAAATGTATCTCATCTAGATAGTCGAGATCATCAGATCAAAGTAATATAAAAATTTAAAATTTTTTCCATAATTTTAGATTCTTTTTTGATTCTTTCTGGGATTTTGAAACTTTCTATATTTTCTACATTTTCACCGATAGAAGACATCAAATCATCAAGATCTTCTTGAATGGCTCATGGAGTACTATCTTGCTCTCTAAATACCGTGACAATATACTTTTGTACTCACTCAAAAAAGTTTTTTTTGAAATGTTTATAATCTGTAATATAGAGCAAAAAATTTTCTAGTTGAGTATCATCTTTATGAAAGCTCTTGATAAAACCATCAAGTATTTTTTTGTCGAACAGTTTTGCAATGATAGAATCTGTAATGAGAAACATATCAGCATCAATAAAAAGGTATCTCAAGAGAATATCCGCAGGGAGTATAGATTGCAATATTTTTGTTTCTATGGATGAAAAAAAAGTCTGATGAGTAAATTCTTGGTGATGTCAGATAAATTCTGCATAAATTGTTTTTTCTTTACCTTTGAGCTCATCATAAAAAATCCAAGAATATATATCTTTGTCAGAAACCTGTGGATGTATAAATAGAGTATTAAAGTTTTTATATACAGCAAACAATAAAAAGAAAAGCTCTACTTGATTGAGTAGTGATTTTTTCAATTCTTTGATAATTGTGGGATCAATTTTTTTTCCTGTTTGTTGAAAAACAAAAGTATAAAAAGAAAAAACTATTTCTATAAACCAGTTATAATTTTTTTCTCTTTCTTGATAAGGAAATATTTTTATCCTTGCAAAAAAAACAAAACTTAACAAAAAAACAGTATACAAAAAATTAAGATAATATTCTGGTGGATAATTTCTAAATACATCTTTGACATACAATGCTACCACGAGTGATAAGTGATTCGCAATATTAGCAGGAGAAAAAAATCTATAGCCATTGAGGTTGGCGGTAGCACAATAACTATAATACGTGTCAATGTCTTTTTGTTTAGTAGCATTATTTTCTCCAAATCCAATTTTAAATTCGAACGGATCAAGCGTTACATCAAAAAGATTGAGTTTATAATTTTCTACAATTTTTCTATTAATTACTGAAAAAAATTCTTTCGTTGAAATAAACGAAATAAACATACTTGCAGGATTGATAGTTTGTGCAATTATTTCATCAGGAAATAACGATAGTAAAATTCTTTTAAATAACTGCATATACATAGAAAATAGTGATAAATTATGATCATAAAATATAAAATTTATTCTTTTGCAAGAATAGTAATTTCATATTTTAAGGTATCTCGTGTTTGTCTAGGATTGATATCAAAAAGGACTAAAACATTTCCTTCATCATCTTTTTCTGTCCCTGTAATGATTCATTCGACTCATCATAAATTGTGCATAGTACCATTGGTTGGTGTAATACTAAGTTTATCAAAAATGAGTTGTGAAATTTTTTGAATATTTTTTGCATCATAAAGTTTTCCATATCATTTTGCTGGCTTGATAGTTATAGATTTAGTTTTTCCTACCTTCATACCAATGACACCCTCATCCAATCCTTGAATTACTTGTCATGAACCTACAATAAACATGAGTGGTATAGCTTCGGTATTTTGATCAAAAGTTTTTCCATCAGGGAAAGTTGCCGTATATACGATAGAGATATTGTCACCTTTTTTTACACTGTTTTTACTAGAACATCACGCAAATATCAAAACAGCAAATACCAAAACACATGCAAGAGAAAGAAATTTTTTCATAGCAAAAGAGTTAAACAATAAAATGCTTTAAAATAAGCATAGATACTATGTATAGTAGTAGTTATTTAATCCAACAAAGCAATCCAAAATACGTACCAAAAATATTATTTACTGATTTTCTCGAGGATAAATTTGTTCCATGATGCCTGCGGACTATTGACGCTTTTATCTTGATATTCAAATGGTGATGTTGTACTTCAAGTCTTTATTTGTTGCTTTTGATATATTTCTTCAAATTTAACGATATATTCTCTTTCTGAAAGCATATTATTTTCGTGTTCAAGAAAATATTTAGCATATTCAGATTTTTCATAATTTACCAAAAAATTTTGTGTAAAATCAAGCTCACTAGTTTTGATATGTTGTTGTATATTTGCTTCTTCGATAGCTGTTTCTATTGATACATAGTTTACATATGTTCTGATCGCTATGATCATCGCAAAAACATCAAGAATCAAAATTCCATACTTTATACGATTTGGATATCTTCTGAGTAGTGTTTGTAGTGTATCCATAATAACTAAACGATGAAAGGGATCAAATATTTCTGTATTTTCATACAGTAATGAAGTATTGTTATTCTTAGTTGAAAAATCAAGCTAAATTAATAAAAATTAAAAGATTAAAAATTTTCTAAAATTAAAAAATTCATAACATAATATATTCATATTTTTTTGTTGATATTCAAAATCTTTTAATCTTTTAGTCAATGTATGTCTATACGTAAACTTCCAGAATATCTTATCAATAGGCTCAAGGCATGAGAAATTGTAGAAAGACCAGCATCTATTCTCAAAGAACTTATAGAAAATAGTTTAGATGCAGGAGCATTGACGATAAAAATAGATATTCATGATGGAGGGAAATCACTCATCACGATCGAAGATGATGGATCGTGAATAGAATTGTCAGATATGGATTTATTATTTGAAAGATATGCAACATCAAAAATACACGGAGAACAAGATTTGTTCAATCTCAGTAGTTATGGATTTCGTTGAGAAGCACTAGCAAGTATAGCTGAAGTGAGCAAAACTACCATTATCTCCAAGACAGAATATAGTGAAATAGGTACTAAAATAACAAAGTCAGGGATGGATTCTATCGTTAAACACCAACCAGTAGGATTTACACATGGGACATTGGTAACTATTCAAGATCTATTTTACAATGTACCTGCGAGACTAAAATTTTTAAAATCTTCACAGACTGAATTTTTTTATTGTTACAATTACATCGTAGATATTGCTATCATGCATCCAGACAAAACATTTATTTTCAAAAAAAACGACAAAGTCGTATTTGATCTTCAACCAAGAGACTCCCTCATGGAGCGTATCATAGATATTTACAAAAAAGATCGATCAGCACATATCAAAGAGCTTGATTTTAAAAGTGAGGAACTATCTTTGTACGGAATTGTAGGAAATGCACAATTGCTCTTTTGATCAGCAGAAAATATCAAAATATATGTCAACAAAAGGCCAGTACAAGACAAAATCATCAGAAAAGCTCTTATGGATGCCTACTATAGACAAATAACACCAGGTGAATATCCATTGGCTATATTGATGATCGATGCAAAACCAAGTTTTGTAGATGTAAACGTACATCCCAGAAAACTTGAGGTAAAATTTGCAGATTCTAGAAAAGTCTATGATGTGGTTCACTCAAATATTCAAAATGCATTATGAGAAAAAAAAATTTCTAATGTTAGTCAATCATTTACTCCTTTGAATACGCCATGAAATGTAAACATAGGATCATCTTCTTTGTTATATGACCAAATATCAGCACAGCCAAATATAACGCAGTCTACAATGTTTACAACCCAAGAACCTCAACCATTTCGAAATGATGAAATAGGTGAATATAAGGTGATAGGACAACTTTGGAATGCATATATTCTTTTGGAATCAGATGACGCAATATATTATATTGATCAACATGCATTAGCAGAAAGGATCCTTTTTGAAAAAATAAAAAAATCTATTGCTGAATGATCTTCTTCGGAAACGTTGCTTCAACCACTTATTCTTGAGATCACGAACATCCCAAATCTCGACGAAAAATTAGAAGAAATAAATATCTTAGGATTTGATGTCTCTATGATAGGAGAAAATAAAATAGCAATATATGCTGTTCCGCAAATATTTTCTGTGTACAAAATTGATATGGAAAAAATATTTAATCATATTTTATATATGGAAACAATTACGTTTAATTATATTTTAGACAAAATATTTGCTACTCACGCGTGTAAGGTCTCTATAAAAGCAGGGGATAGACTCTCATTTCCTGAGATGATAAATCTTGTAAAGGACGGATTTGTACATATTCCATGACTTTTCGTTTGTCAGCATGGAAGACCATTTTTTGTTAAAACAGAAAAAAAAGATATAGATAGATTGTTTGATAGATAAACATTATAACAAACCACTTATCTTATTTCTATTTGATACCCAGTAAGCTGAGTTGCTAATTTTACATTAGAAGCTCATTTACCTATAGCGAGTGCTTTTTGACTTTCGTCCATAGTAACGATAGCTTTATTGTCTATGATTTCTACATGATTGATTTGTGCTGGTTTAAGACAATTTTTTATCAACAAAATTGGATCTTCTGCATCTTCCACAAAATCTATTTTTTCACCATCAAGTAGTGAAAGGACAGTATTGATTCTATCTCATTTGCTTCCTACCATTACACCAACAGGATCGACTTTTTCTTCATTTGAGGAAACAATGATTTTTGTCCTTTTCCCAGGAATTCTTACAATTTTTTCTATCATGACTATGCCTTCTTCGAGTTCTGGCACAATTTTTTTGAGGATCGCTTCAATGTATTCTGTAGTAGATTGTGTTATTTCAAGGACAATTCAACCTTGTCATTTGGATATTTGTTTCAATAATACAAAAATTTCTTCTCCTGGTTCATACATTCTATTTGGAATTTGTCCATCTGGTTGAAGCACAACTGCAGTTCACTCGATATCAAGGATAATGCTATCTGCATGGACTCTAATCACTCTTGCTTTCAATAATTCTCCTTGTTTGTTTTGAAATTTTTCGTAAAATCTTTCTCTTTCAATGCCTTTTAAACTTTGTTTTATGGTTTGAGCAGCAGATTGAGCTGCAATTCTAGAAAGTTCAAGGGTCTCAGGAGTCACATTGATTAATAATTTTTCTCACAAAGTAGCATCTTTCCTTATTTTTTTTGCATCAGCAAGCGTAATTTGTTCTTCAGGTTCTTCTACATCTTTGACTACTTCCAATTCTCTATAAATAGTTACTGTTCCATCATTTTCAATATTTACAATAATTTCAGATTTTTTATATTGAGGAAAATCTTTTTTAAATCCAGATTTAATACCCGATTTTACAATCTCAAGTACTTGATAAGGATCGAATTTATAATCATCTACAAGTGCCATAATTGCAGTTTGGATACTTTTCCCGTCTAATTTCATCGATTTTTTGGAGTAAATAAAAAATAGGATAAGCTTATTATCCTACATATATAGTATATTTTTATAATTCAACTTCAATACTAATTTTTAGTAAATAATGTATATTCTATTTTCAGAGATTTGATTGTGTATTGTATATATATGTACACAAAAAAATAAAAATTTATAATTTTTTTAGTAAATCAGTAATTATGCTATTGTACACGTTCATACCTGTATCTGTGAGTCTGAGTTTAGTTCCATCTCGCTCAATTAATCATTTTTTTTTATAAATAGATAACAAGGATTCGTAGGTAGGTACAAGCATAGGAATAAATTTTTTAAGATCAGCGATTCCTTCCCTAGTTCTGAGTCTGAGAAAAAATTCTTCAATTAATATATCTGATTTATTCAGCACATGGACTTCTTTTTCATCGACTCGATGTCATTCAAGATATTGCTTGATATCTCATGTATTAGTTCGGCGAATGCCGAAGGGTTGAAGGGTTGAAGCGTTGAAATGTTGAAATGTTTTTGGATTGTTTATTATTCATTGCTGATTAAAAAATGAGCTCGCAGACAACCCCAATCCAAGATAGTTTTCCATATTCCAGTAAATCATATTGTGTATAGATGCTTTACCTGCTGCAGCAAAATTTGAGATTTCATATCTCATAAGTCATGCATCTTCGATCATTTCTTTCAAGAGCAAAAATTCCTCCATAATCTCTTCATCAGTTCCATAGTATGTCGGTGGATAAGTTACCTCACCCCCAACCTCTCTCCCATTTTTAGAGAGGAGTGACTTTCCTTCTCCATAGCTTGCCCCGTATATTTCACTGCGGGGTAATAGGGAGGGTGAGGGTGGGGTAGTATTGCTTAGTCCTTCTAGTGTATATAAGGAAATACTGTCAACATATCCGCTTGCAAGAAATTTTTGAAAAAAATCACGTTTAAATTCATGTCGCAATTGTTTGAAACCATTTTTGCTGACTTGGAATTTTCCAAATGCAATAAAATCAAAATTGAAGACATTGTTTCCTTGTTTGAGTTTGATGAGTGATCTCAGAAACTCTACAATACTTCAGAAATTATATGCTCTTCAAGCCAGTTTTAGAACTTCATCATCAAAACTTTGAATGCCAAAACTATATCTTAGTCTAGAAAGTTTTGGATATTTTTTATTCAATGTTTGTACAAAGGTCAAAACTTCTTCTTCTGGATATGGATTTAATTCGATACTGAGTTCTGCTAAATCTTCAAGATTAAACTTGGTTTTTATGTATTCGATGATATCAATGATCCTTGTAACTCACATTCTACTAGGTGTTCCTCATCCAAAATATAATGTTTTCAATGCTTTGTCTACCAAAGTATTTGCATAATGATCGATTTCTTTTTTCAATGCTATAATATAGTCATCGATTAAGGTATCAGAAGAATCTACTGGCATACTATTGAAGGAACAATAAGCACATTTGCTTGTACAAAAGGGAATATGAATATAAAGACTCAACATATATAGTTTTAAAATGACTAAAAAATATTTATTCTCTGCTTAAATCGAGACCTTCTCCGTATTCGAATTTGCCGAGTTTGAGTCAAATTTTATCTTTTTTGCAATACTGTTTATAATCGAGTACTTTTTGTTTTCTATTTTCAATCGGTTCTTTAGTCATCATACCAGGACCACCGATACATCATCACTCACAGGCGAGGATATCAAGGAATCTGATATTTTGATTGTTCTTAAATTTTTGAAATCCTGCATCGAGATTCGCTGGACCATCAACGACCAGTATTTGATCTTTAGTTAAAATTCATTTAATATGGAGACTATCAGCTACGCCTCATGCAAGGGGATAGACTTTGGTATAATCATTATAAAATTTATCAAAATCTGGTGTGCCATCTTCCGTCACGGAATACGTAAATTCTTTCGGTTCGATAGTATTTTCTTTGGTATAATTGAAGATATCTTGCAGTTCTTTAAATGTTATCGCAAAATCGATGCCATATTGTTTCGCTTCCATTTTCTTGGTAAAACATGGTCCGATAAAAAGTGTTTTATATTCCGGACCATACGCTTTCTTTACAAATCTATTCATCACTACCATAGGTGACGCTACATCGATAATATATTCTTTTAGCTCTGGATATTTAAACTCAATCATTTTGACAACTGTAGGACAGTTGGGACAAATATATCTTTTATCAGGATTTTCTTTTAAGATCCTCTCATATTCCATATTGATTAATTTCGCCGCATAGGTGAGCTCTACAACCTTCTTTATACCGATTGATTTGAGGTTAATGATGATTTCGGGATAAGAGAAATCTCCAGGAAAACTTGGTGCAAGCAAACAGACGATTTTCTCGTGTTGGAGAGCATCTACGAGAGTCTGAAGTTCTGGAGTAAGAGACATAGCTAAACAATTACGTTGATAAATATATTATACTGTGTATACAATTTTATCGCCAATTTCCAACTCATTTTTTTTCTCAAAAGTTCCAATGACTTGGTTTAGAGAAATCTCATCATAAATATCAATTTCCGGACAATGTAATCGTGGCCTGACGAGAAGAGTTACCTCACCCCCGACCCCTCTCCACTCTCCCGCAGATATTGACGGGACAGGCTCCGAGAGGGGTGATTTTCCCTCTCCATAGCTTGCCCCGTATATTTCACTGCGGGGTAATGGGGAGGGATTATGGGTGGGGTAATTAATTTCCATAATATACCCGATTTCTTCTTTTCATTTCCTCGCTTCTTCTTGCTCAAGTGTTTGTCTATTTACGAGCTGTTTTATTTTAGTAAATCTTGCTCTGATCGTAGTATATTCCACTTTTTTGTCTAATTTACTTGAAGCAGCCAAAGGCTCGTCGTGATATTCAAACAACGCGACATTATCAAATCTTGTTTCGTTGACAAACTTCATGAGTTTATCAAAATCTTTCTCCGTTTCGCCGGGGAAACCAATGATAAGATTCGTTCTAAGAAATCTAACCGGAAATATTTTTTTAATCTGATTCAAAAAATTTTGAATATATTTTTCATCGTATGCCGAATCATTTTCGAAATCTCTAATTTCTTCATTTCATTTGAAATTATCGTTTCTCAAATTGTCGGCATTCCTCAATCATCAAAAAGAACTGCGTTTCACTTGCTCTTTTTGCGGTTGAGGGAAAAATCTTCCCATTCTTTTCAAGACCGGCGAACTGATGTGTTGTAAAGGGATATCAAAATATGGTATAAACTTTTTCAATTTTTTTAGCTCCTCGATTTGACGTAATGTTACGATGTCGGGATACAAGTAGAGGAGTCTATAGGTGAAATCACCTTTTATTCTGTCTAATTTTTTCAATAGGTCCAATAATTTCGGCTCCCCATAAAGATCAGTTCCATATCTCGTAGTGTCTTGTGCGATAAGAATAATTTCTTGTATTCACGCATCAATCATCTGTTGTGCTTCAGTGAGAATTTTTTCTATGGGCAAAGATTGCTGTTTTCATCTGATCGCTGGGATGATACAAAAGGTACAATGATTATCACATCATTCGGCGATTTTGAGATATTCAAATTTTTGTTCCAGGTTGGTATATACCCTTGGCGAGTTAGCAAATTCAAAATCTCCAAACGTTTTACTATCGTATCATTGCATAATATTTTTCAACGTTACTGTATTCAAATCTCCTCGTGATAAGTAATGAAGGTTTCAAAGTGGTTTTGTTACCTCACCCCTACCGCAGGCAGGCCCGGCCCCCCTCTACGGAGTGGAGATGGGTGATTTTTTATCTCCCTCTCCATACCATGGGGAGGGATCAAGGGTGTGGTAAGACTTACTAACTTTTTATAGTACTGAACTGCACATCAGAGCAAGTATACGGTCTTCTTAGCTTTCAAAAGTTTTTTCACAGTTTCGTCAGCTTCATCTCTGCCTGAAGAAATAAATCCACAAGTATTCACAAAAACTATTTTAGTTTTCGGATCAAAAGGATCGGTAAAATAGTTCAATTGATAGTCAGGAGTCTTGATACTTATATCAAAAAGTCTACCAAGAAAATATTGGCTATCGACCAGATTTTTGGTGCATCAGAGGTTGATGAGTGAAAAATTTAGTTGTTGCATATATTACAAAAAAACAATAATTAAAATAAACAAATCCTCACTCTCCCCACTTTAGCGTCATTCCCGACTTGATCGAGAATCCAAGCTCAATAGTATGGATTCCCATTTTCATGGGAATGACGCCGAGACGGGGAGGGTTGTCAAGGGTCGGGTGAGTTTGTTAAAAAAATTAAAATAAAAATTATTCGTTGCTAAACACTTCTTCTATACCGTCTTTCAAGCTATATCACTCCATAAATTCTTTCAGGTGTGGTTTTTTTTTGATCAACGTATCTATACTAAGGATGAGCGAATCATAATCTCAGGACTTGGGATAGACATAGGTAATCGGATCTAAAAGGCCAGTCGGTCTGATGATTTGCTCGACGATCTTATCAGACAATTTCAGTTCATATTCACTAGGAGTTGCTGATAAAAAAATAGATTTCGTATCTTTTTTATGCTTTTTAACCAAAGTAATTAACTGATTTTCTCCACGTGCTTCTTTCATTTTTTTATACATATTGAAAATTTCCACATGAGTGTTTGATACATTTGAACTGATATCAAAGGCTTGATCGAGAACAATATCATTGATATCTTTCCATCATAAAATTCCCTCTAGCTCCTCAAATCTCAATGGTCTATGATCTACCGCTGAAGGAAGTCTAAATCCATATTTTATCAGATTTGCTTTTCTTGATCTATCACCTCCAGGCATTGCTCTCAACTGTGGTAAGGTCATATGTGATTCATCGATAATCAATAAGAAATCATCGGGAAAATAGTCAAAAATAGTATTTGGTGGTTCTCATGGCAATCTATTATCAAAGTAGAGAGAATAGTTTTCGATACCGTTTACGAATCACGTCTCCTTGATCATTCTGATATCATATTCCACTCTTTTTTTGATTCTCTCTGCCTCCACCAACATTCATTGTTTTTCAAATTCTTTTACTCTAAGCTCTTTTTCTGCATTCATTTGTTCCAAGATAGTATCTATATCAGAAATATCTTGCAAAAACTGCGTCGCTGGTCGGAGCGTTACTTTATTTTTATTTTCTTTATGTTCAAAAGTCAGTGAGTCTTTGAGTTCAATCAATTCAAGGGTTTCTTCATTGAAATGTAATCTATAGACAAATTTCTCTGTACTGGAAAAAATATCCAGAATATCTCCTTTAAATTCAAACATTCCATGTTCTATCTTAGCAAGGATAGGTTTGTATTGCATATGGAGGAGCTGTTTTTTGAGCTCTTTAAATATATATTGTTTCCCGACTTCAAATTGCAAACAGTTTTCTTCAAAAAATCTTTTTTGTCAGAGTCCATAAAGTGAAGAAGCTGAAGCGACAACAATTACGTCTTTTCTAGTCAATAATGATGCCATAGTTGCAAGTCTATACATTTCGATCTCTTGGTTGATAGTTGCCTCTTTTTCTATGTATACTCATTGAGCAGGGAGATAGCTTTCTGGTTGATAATAATCAAAATACGAGACAAAATAATGTACAGCATTATTCGGAAAAAAATATTTGAATTCTGTAGCAAGTTGTGCAGCAAGGGTCTTATTATGCGAGATGATAAGTGTTGGTTTTTGAAGATGTTGAATCATATTTGCCATCGTAAAGGTCTTTCCAGTTCCTGTAGCTCAGAGGAGAGTAGCCTTATTTTTTCCACTGGCAAAAAGCATTTTTATCTCCTCAATAGCTTTGATTTGATCTCCAGCTGGTTTATATGATGATTGTAGTTGAAACATATGAAGCATATATAATATAAATGAGTATACCTTATAGAGTTTTTTTTATAAAAATCCACCAGTAACTGAAATAAATTACTCTATTCTATGTAAAAAATTGTTACAATTGCGACTTGACATTTTACTTTATATCTTTATATAAACAAGATAAACAAAAAAACAAAATAATATGCCAAAACGTAAACGAATTCGAATTCCTGTTGCAATATGCAACAGCAATCCCAGCTACACGCATGTTGGGCATTATGGTTCTAAAACCATAGACAATCAACAAGATCAAAGGTGTATCATAAAAGATCAAATCAAAAATGATGTTTTAGGTATGTTTAATCGATTTGGGATGAAAATTTTTTTATGAAATATTGCCGTGTGAATTTCACACGGTTTTTTTTAAACAAAAAAAACTCACCGAAGTGAGTTTTTTACTCCCGCGAAGCGGGAATATGATAAGCATGGTTATGCTTCTAGTCTTTAAATTTTTCTTTAAGTCTTTTTATGGTTTCTTCTCTTTTTGCCAATCTTGCCACTTCTTTTTCAGCTGCCATCTCTTCTCTAGTTTTTTTTACTTTTCCATCTTCTATTTCAGTTTCTTCATATTTTTTAGGGTTTTTTGATGCAAGATGTTTTGCTATTTTTTCCGCTTCTTCAGGATCTTGTTCTACTTTTACTATAACTTCTTTTTTTAGGTCTTTGTAGAGAAAAGGAATAGTAAATATGCCAAGTGCAGTAATCTTTTTTTTGAGTTTCAAATAATGCGGTTCAATAGTTACTCCGTATATTTCTTTGATTATAGTAGCTACATCAGACTCATCTACTTTTGCGTAAAGTGTGCCATCAGCATTTGCTTTTCTTACGAGAGTAATGTTGTTGTCGCTAGCAAGTTTGCTAAATAAATCTTCGAGTCATGTAGCTTTCTTTTTTCTTTCCGTCTCTGCAGCCACCATTTTTTGAGCAAATTTATTTTTGTTGCTTGCATCTGCCAAAACAGCTATTGCTTTGGGCAATAAAACATTTCTAGCAAAAATAGGTTTTACCCTTACGATTTCAAATTTTTCTCCGAGATGTTTGTCACTTTGCAAGAGGATAACTTCTATCGTCTTGTTTTCTAATTTTCTTCTTGGCATCAGTATATAAACAATAATTAAAAGACTTGTATAATGGTATTTGTAATTAACAAAAAAATACGCGTCCATATATATATAAATTTTTAGAGTAATTGCAAATGAATTTAGTCGATATCGCTTATTCATGTGATAATAACCTCTTTGATTTGTATATTTGCTTTGAGAAATAGCGTTTGTAACAGCTTTTGTGCATTGGTTTTAGTGTCTTGAAAAAGAGTTCAACTCAATATATCTTGTACGATCAATTCACTAGCTTTTGCTTTAAGTTGTTGTTCCATATCTCTATCTTTTTTTGTAATGATATTGCCAGTCTTGATGCTTGGTAATGCTCAAGTAAGTTGGATGTCCAAAATGTGTGGTTTTCACAAAATAATACGTACCGTTCCATCACGAGATACTTGTATGTCTCATGTATCTATACCATCAAATATGTATCCTGCACTGATGTATCATTCTACATCCAAAATCATAGCACTTTTGAACAATACATTGTTTATTAGTTCTTCTACACCGATAGTCGGTACTAGACTAGCCAATTCTTGCTCTCATGTGATAGTTTTATGAAATGGTATACGTGCTGTTTCTAATTTTTGCAACAAAATAAGTTGAGTTGCAATAGCATCTGTAGTTTGTCTAATTTTTTGTCCTCATTTATATTGCAACCATCACCAAAAACCATATATACAAATAAATACAATACATATTGCAACAAAGTATTTTATAGAACGCTTCATCAAATTCAGAAAACGACTAAAAATAGAAAAGATATACCAACGTTTCATTATACTATCAAATTACTTATGAAAAACAACATAAAAAGAAATACCTGGATTTGGATCACGATTGGACTACTTTTTGCGATAGTGGCTTACTATCTCATTACCAATACTATTCATACAAACACCATGAGTTCTAAGATATGTATAGAAAAAATATGTTTTGCTGTGGAGATTGCTCGCACAAAACAAGAACAAGAAAAATGACTGATGTATCGTATGAGTATGCCAGAAAAAGAAGGTATGGTATTTGTTTTTCCACAATCTGATGTATACAATTTTCGAATGAAAAATACTCGTATTCCATTGGATATAGTACGAATAGATGACCACTACACAGTAGTTCGTGTAATAACTGCACAACCATGTACAAAAGATCCTTGCCCTGTATATAAACCACAAAAAATATGACAATACGTTTTGGAAATCAATGCAGGAATAGCATCTAAATATGGAGTGCAAGAATGAACAGTAATGAATTTTCAGAATATTAAATAATTGGGAAAATATATCTATCAATATATTTTTTATATGATAAATGACGTGTTGTGTTACAAAAAAAACTGCGTTTAACTACTAAGGATGTCCTATATATTACTAGAAAAAGACAATACATAGGTCAGTGATTGTTTTGATTTTTTTATATCAATCAATATTCGGGGCTCAAGTACAATCAAATTTCCTCTCATATTACAATAAAGTTGTCAAAAAGATCTGTAGTAAGACATATATGTAAAAGAGCTATTATGCAATGGATTCAAAGCAATGATGTCGTACAATCACCAATATCACATACTTTTTACAAAATTTTTATTGTACTTTCCAAAAAAAATACAGAGGAGATAGAGAAAAAAATTGCAAATTTAATAAAAAAAGATACAATTGCTTATATTCAGGAAGAATTTGAAAAATCGTGGAAATGATTTGTTGCGCGCTTAAATTCAAAGATCTAAATAGTTTTACATAGTATTCTAGTCATATGAAGTTTTTCAAAAAAATTGTACAATGAGGATCAGATTTATTTAAATCTATTAAATCTGACAATAGAAAAGAACTTTTGGAATTGGAAAAATTGGAAAAAAAAATAGAAGAACAGCAAAAACAAGAAAAAAAATTGATGGCAACTCCATTCGTTATCACCAATAGAATGTTTGTAAAATTTTGGGCAATTGGTGTTTTAGTGATTTTTATGTGATTGTTGGTATATACATCATTGAGTATTTTATATCTCATCTTTATGGCATATATTGTTTCTCTAGCGATAGAAGCTATTATTGATTTTTTACAAAAAAAAATACATCATAGAGGCATATCTATTATATTAGCATATCTGTGTATTATTATTGCTTTTTTGTGATCTATGGTATTTATTATTCCATTTATGCTCAATCAGATATCTGATATTTTGACTATATTTATTTGAAATGTTGCTCATTTTCAGCAGGCATTGGAAACCAAATCTTTGATAGGGCTTATCCAAGATATTCATCGATTGCCTTCAGGACTCAAAACAGCACTATTAGATTCATTTAGTAATCCAGCAGTGGTAAATTGAGTACAAAGTCAATTACAGCAAAATATCGCACAAATAGTTAATCTTGGAACTACATATGCAACGAATATAGGAAATATGGCAGTAAGTGCAGTCGGTACATTTTTTAATGTAATTACGCAAACTTCTATTGTGCTGACTCTTGCGGTATTGTTTTCTATTCAAAAAGATGCAGTTATGAAATTTATAGCGAGACTTGGTGGAGAAAAACAATATAAGTTTGTATATATGAAACTTGAAAGGATATACAAAAAACTTGGTATTTGGCTCAAAAGCCAATTGTTGCTCTGTGTTTTTATCGGATTAGCTATGTATATATCATTGTGGATATTAGCAATTTTTGGTATAGATTTACCTCAAAAATGAGCACTTGCAGGGATTGCAGCGATGACGGAATTTATACCATATATAGGTCCACTGATCTGATGATTGGCAGCCACATTAGTGGCATTTATTCATTTTGGGCCTTATGGTGCATTGATTGTAATAGGCGTAGTGTTTTTGATTCAACGATTGGAAAATAATGTATTGATCCCTTTGTTGATGAACAAAACGCTTGGGGTCAATCCAGTCGTTATTTTTATCAGTATGATTATTTGAGCGTTGATTTTATGAGTCGTTTGAGTACTTCTTGCGGTGCCTATCGCCGTGATCATTACGCTTATTATGGAAAAAACATTTGAAGAATAATAGATAATAATTATAAAATTAAAAGACTATAAAGATTAAAAAATTCTGTTTGCTAGGTAACTACGTATACAATATTCAAAATCTTTTAATTTTCTAAATCTTTTAAGTATATTATGAAAAAAAAGTTATTGCGACAATACTATAAACTACTTGGAAAGTTGGCTCATGGATATATCAACAAACATAATCCACAAGTCATTTGAATCAACGGAAGTGTAGGGAAAACCTCATGTCGTATGATAATTTATCAGACCTTACAACAATTTTTGCCCCACAAAAAAATATATACCTCACCAAAAAATTTCAACGGAGAACTCGGACTTTCACTCTCTATTTTTCAGATAGAAAAATGGGAACCAAATATTTGGTATTTTATTGCTACATTAACCAAACTCATTCGAAAAAGATTTTTCTGATCCAATCCCTACGATATTCTTTTATTAGAATACGGTATCGATCGTCCTGGGGAGATGGACTTTCTTTTGAGTATAACTAAACCACAGATAGGTGTTTTTACAGCGGTAGATGCAGTACATTCACAGCAATTTGGCAATCCGGCTGAGATAGCCAGAGAAGAAGTTAAAATGCTCAAAAACACTTTAGAAATATGATTTCTCAATGCTAATGATGTGTATGCTATCCAGCTTAAGGATCAATTACCTATAGATTATCTGACCTATCAAACGGAG
>CAYRIQ010000001.1:60109-60803 GCA_964424505.1 uncultured Candidatus Peribacteria bacterium
ACTGGTGGTCAAAATATCCGGCGAAAAATCGGTGGCGCGTCGACTGACCGTGGAGTAACCCAAGCTCATGCGCCTGATTCCCGCCCTTACCTTCCTGCTCGCCATTGTCAATCAGGGATTTTCCATGCTGAATCCGGTCATATTGGGAAAGATTATTGACGATTATGCAACCAAACCAGATCAGCCTGCCGATATTTTTTTCAAAGATGAAAAGTTTTTTCTCTCAGATTTTAAGGGAGGCATAGGCGTGCAATTCAATCTTCGAATAAAAGAAAAAAAATATACCATTAGTACAAATATTTTAGGAAAAGCAAATTATGGCTATATTGGTATAGGATTGGCAGTTGCTAGTATTTTAGATTATAAATATGCTAAAGCAGCACTCAAATCAGAAAATCCAGTATTGAAAAATGGTTTTCATCAAGAAATACAACTAAATTATCAACTTCAACCGGGAAGGTTATCAGTGTTTCGTGGGATAGAAAACAGTATAATTATAGATTCAACATATAATGCTTCACCACTTAGCGTAAAAAAAATAATCAATACCGCACACAATCTCAAAATGCAATTATTCCCTCAGAGAAAAATTTGGGTGGTGTTGTGAGATATGAGAGAATTAGGCGACCTTACAGAAAGAGAACATAGAATGCTTGCTGGGTACGTAAGCCAAGTCGCAGATCGTGTAATTCTT
>CAYRIQ010000001.1:60813-73094 GCA_964424505.1 uncultured Candidatus Peribacteria bacterium
AAATATATGGTAGATTACTTAGCTGATGAGTTGGAAAAAGTAGGATATGAGAAAAAAAATATAGAAAAATTTTATGATGCAACCATAGCAGGGAAACACATTAAAAAAATGCTCAAAGAAGTTGGTGATGAATGTCTTGTAGTCTGCAAGTGAAGCCAAAATACTATCTTCCTCGAAGAAGCAGTAAAACATTTTCTACTCAATCCAGAAGATCAGAAAGAACTTACGAGACAGTCTGATCGATGGATGGCAACTAAAAAAAAGTATTTCGGATAAAAAAATACACAGACGTCATTCCAGCACCCCATTGCATCATTCCCTTTACTCCATTACGTCCGTTTTACTCCATTACGTCATTCCGGTGTTTTACTGCATTACGTCATTCCCGCGAAAGCGGGAATCCAGTTTGCTTAGTATTCCGCCTACCTGCGGTAGTGGCGCCGGAATGATGTTTATTCTTCTTCCTCCTCAGTTCCTGAGTGATTTTTTAATAATGGCATGAAACGGAAGTATTCGAGAAGTTGGAGTCCAGTAAATCTTCCGACAATGATATTGAAAAAGAAAATCAGAATTAATAATTCAGGAAATGCTAGGAGTAGATGTTTGAGTCACGTTCGATAAAATAATCCAAAAACAGCAAAGGAAACAAGTAAAAATTCCACAAATGCTATTCGTCGTCCAGTACTAAAAATTTTAAATCCATCGTTAAATACTTTGTCGCTAACCAAGATAATAAAGATCATCGGAAAGATAATAAATCCATTAGTAAATATTTGCATATCAATAAGATTGAGTCAGAGAATGGTATTTAGTCCAAAAAGTAAGAGCATAAGGAAAAAATAGAGGAGTATGAGAAGTGATGTTTTTGCATTATGAAGAAGATACATTCTTTTGTTGAATAATTTCATAATAATCTTGGTAATCAATCATATCCCCAATAAAACTAAGCTGAAAGGGACGCCAAGAATAGTCATAGATACTGCAAAAAGTAAGGGACTATATACACCAAAAATAGAAAATCATACAACTTGTCTCAAGACACTTATAAGTAATGTTCCCAGTGATAAAACCAAAAACATAGTAATAAGTTCTACAGGAAATCCATGATAAATAAGACGATCTACAAGATAGGAAATAGCGAGATATTTCGGGCTTTCTTGAAATGAAAGTGAAAACGGGGTGATATAGTTTTCATGATTATTTATTTTACCTAGAGAAAGGGTAGAAAGGAAATTGAGAAGTTTGTCGTTTGAAAGTGTGTATATTGTAGTAATTCACATTGGTTTTATATATTTGGCCAGCATTCTTTTAAGAAAAAATTTATTGCTATTGGTGACAAGATAAATGGTTTTGTCATCGAGATTGAGATTGTCTGTAGTGTGCAATTTTCATAAAATTTGAAGCAGAACGTCAAATTTGGATGTATTGATGATCAACGTATTGCTTGCTTGGATTTCAGTGAGATTTTCTTTTATTTTTGTAAATATTTCTTCTTCAGAAAAATTATTATTTTCTGAAATAAAAATTTCTTGGAGCAATATTTTTTGTTTATCAAAATTTGTCTGAAATCATAAATCAAATTCTTCTCATTGCTCTCAGAGATATATAATCGTTTTTTTATAATTTATTCATTGCGTTGGAGCAGCACAGTGAGTTTGTCATTCGCAGGTTGTTGAAGTAAATTGTGCTGAGGAAGTAGTAAAGAGAAATACTGTTCCAGTAAGTAAGATGATGAGTGCGATAAGTTTTTTCATGGAAAAAATATAGACAAGTAAATTATCTGTATTTAAGTGATTTTAAGAGGGGAATCAAGAGAAGTTATAGTTTTCTGGTGAGTATTCATTCAATTTCATTTCCTATTTTTTGAAGCAAGTCATTATAAGAAAAGATACCTCTAGTTTTGTTTTCTAATGATAGCTTTTTGTCGTTGGTAATCTCTTTTCGCTCCATATTTTTTCTTTTATTAAAAATCTTTTTTGTAATTGTAGACGTAAATAAATTTTCTGGGTTAGTAGTAACTCATGTACGTAACATAATATTTATTTGTTCTAAATCCTTTTTGAGATTATTGTATTCTTTACTTTCTTCTTTATATTGCATAATATTGATAACTTGTTTCTTTTTTTCTCTAGTTAAAGGATCTAATTTTAAAAATCTAAAATCTTCTCCTATGAGATTTTCTTGTATCTTTTTATTGTTAGAAAAAGCACCTAACGATGTTCATATGGTTGGATGTACATAATTTTGCTTTCTGAGGATAAGTTTCCAAAGAGGAAAAGGTATGTCGGTGTTTTTTTTTGAAATACCTAGTTGTTTTTTTAAATCAGGGACCAGTGCAATGTCTTCAAATGATAGTTTTGCAAAATATGCGTCATTGTAAAATGATGCTCTTTCTTGTGGAGAAAGTGTTTTGAAATATTCAATGAGTTTTTTTGCTCATCTATAATAAATGACATCTTTTCTATTTGCTCAAGGTTGGTCTCGTGCATAGTATGACTTAACTCTTTTTGCTCTTGTAAGTGCTAATTTTTGTGCATCAAAATCAGATTTTCCTGTAAGCTTAAAATAAATTTTTAATAGCTGTAGCGTATCTTGGAAATTGTAATTTTCTCCTATAAATACAGAAATATGTGCTATTTCTGGCTTTAATGGAATATCTTCCAAGGTATCATAGTGCATCAAATATTCATTAAGTTTTGTAATTCATTCTTCGATATTTTCATAATTTTCTCATGCAAATCATAGTTTTTGTTTGCCTTGAGCGCCTCTTACAACATGTCATCATATTTCATGCTCAATAATAGTAGACAAAGATGATTCAGGGAAAAATGTTTTATTGGCTGGTAAATTGAGTTCTTTTTTATCAACATTTACAGAGAGATTGTTTTTTCCAATTTTACTGTCAGCATTTCGTTCTGGAATATCATAAAAGGTATTGATAGTATAATTAGCAATGTTTTTAATACTTGTAGTAGGAATATCTCCTATCATAGGTATTTTAGCTACTTTAGGGGCATTTGGTATTTTTGTGGTTATAGAGAATCTTTCAAGAAAATGAAAAAATTTTATGGATTCACCATCAGTGATTTTATCTTTATTTTTTTTTAAGAGATTGGTTAGATTATTGATTATACAATCTCTTTCTTCTATAGTATCAGAAATTTTTGGACCATAAAGATCATCTTGAAGTTTTGTAATAGTTGTGATATTTTGTTTATATGTTTTTTTATATAATCAAAGATCCTTTTGTTTGTTGATGTCTTTAGTAAAAGTATTTGTTTTTTGATCTAATATGTAGCTATATTTTAATGCTTCTAGTGGTGTTGAAAGTTCTATCATTTGTATTTTTTGTAATGTTTGTTTTATTTTCTGCTGGAGAAGTATTTTAATACTAGGAATGATATTTTTATCTTGTTCAATATCTTTTTGTATATGGAGTATCTCATATTTTGCTCTTTGTGTTGCTTGTCTTCTTGCATTAATATCATCGACTTGAAGTGTCTCCATTTCTTTGATTTCTTTTTCAGTTTTTTCAGTTCCATCTTCTTTGAAATTAAAAAAACTATTAGAGATGGTATTTATACTATTTCCTAGTTCATCTAGAGTTTCTTTATATTTGAGCCCAATTCATTGGATGCCACTAATATCTTTTTTATTTATTTCTTCCAGGCGGTCAGTATGTTTTTTATGCGCAGAGATATTCATTGTAGAATGATGGTTATAGATAAATATATACAATTATAACCAAATATAAATATATAGCAAAAATTTATATGTTACCAACAATTATTTTTTTCATGATAACTGATCAAATATATTTTCAATCGTTGAATATTTTTGTGTCATCAATTCAAATGATGGAATATCATGTTTTTTTATATAAATTTATAGCCTTGATATTTGTTTCTGTGACATTTATATGTATTGCTATAAGTGGTAGTTTATATGTGTGTATGAGATGTTTTTCTAACTCAGTAAGAAGTAATTTTCAAAATCAATGTCATTGCTTGTCAGAGTCAATATATACATTAAATACATAAAAATTATGTTTTACTTTTTCTTATAGAGTAGTTTTATAATTTAAATAGCCAATAATAACTGTATTGTCTTTTAATATGAAAAAGTTTTTTTTATCTATTTTTTCTCTGTCTATAGAATCGGCTCATTTGATAAAAATATTTTTGGAATATCATTCCTGTTGAGCCTTATTTCTGAGAATCATAAAATTTTGTATTTCGGTAGTATCTAGTAGATTTAGCTTTTTAAATACCAGCATAATATATATTTTATATAAAATGTCTTATATCTAATGATATTCAGCGTTTGTTGATAACTGCAAATTGTTTTTTTATTTCTTCATCTGTCTTGTTGGTGTAAAGAATTGCTTTTGTATATAAGTGATTAGTATCTGGTTCTATAAACACAAGGGTTTCTTTTTTTATTGAGGATTCCTCTATCTCTATTTGTGGGTTATTTTCTCATAAGCAATAAGGCAAAAATTTATATTGCAATTTATGTACGGGTAATCAGGTATTGGATCATATTAATCCATAACAGTTTCTATCTTTGCCTCTAGATATATAGTCAGCGTTGTTTTCTAAGGCTCGCTTATAGAATAAATATTCTATATAGTTTCCAAGGAATAATCAATCAATTTTAATTTTTTCATAACTTCTAAATCATAAATTATAGATAGTTTTTCCATCTTCTATTTTTACAATAAATATACCTCATGCCAAAAGAATACCATCTTTTTTTATAAATGCAAATTGTATGTTTTCATCTGTATCGATTCTATCTTTAAACCTATCAATTAAATTGATTACATTTGGATTATGTTTTTGTCATATTTCTTTTGCATAGATAGATGTATAAAAATCTTGCAAGTTACTTGTATGTAATGGTTCTATACCAAAAGCATATGTATTCTCTTGCATATATTTTATTCACTTGGCTAAAATTTTTGCTTTTGCTTTTCATAAAATATATTTTAAGTCGATATTTTCGTTCTTTAATCTTCGAACAACGTATGTATAAGTTAACATAGAAATATAGAGTACTAATATATAAAAAAACATAAAATCTATTATTTTTCAACAGTTTTTTTAAAAAAGTTAATAAATCAGATACATATTTTTTTTAATATTTTTTGGTCTGTTTGATAATACCATGTTCATGGTGATGCATTGATTTCTAAAAGGTATCGTTGTTTGTCCTTCTTACAATACGCAAAATCCATAGAAAAAATGTTTTTATCGTTTATATCCAAATCTTTATATATATTTTTTGATACTACTAATAACTCTTTTGGTATCGAGCTTTTTAGTAAATTATATTGTGTTCATCATGATCATAAATTGCTTCTAAAATCTCATTTTTTGGGTATTCTAAGCGTTATTTCTATTATTTTTTTGCCAGCAAACATAAGTCTTATATCATGATTATTTGTACATATTCATGGGTATCATTTTGTAAAATCTTTATATTGCTGTACGATATACAATGATTCTAGTCATTCATATTTTTTTCTTTTTTTTAGTAACTCAGGAACAGTAGTGAGTATTATTCATTTTCATCCATTAGCTCTTATTGGTTTTATAACTATTTTATTTTTAAATGATTTTTGAATAGTTTTATTTCAAAAAAAACTAGATAATAGCGAAGTAAATGGCTGATATTTTTTTAAAAACATATAATTTTCATTTTTTTCATTTCCAATAAGTGATATTTTTTTTGAAGGAATAGTTGTGAACTTTTTGAGTAATTCGTATTTGTAAATGGTTGCCATACCTTTTCTGCTTCGTATAACATCTGGAATATATTTTTTTTTAATTGTTATATATGTTCAGTCGTCAGCAATTTTATTGTATTCTGTAAAATATTGTTTTGCTTTGTTAAATGTATTTATGCTAACTCTTACTAGCTCAATAGCATGAGTAGAAAATATATTTTGCATAAATAATCTTGATCAATACATATCTACTCATCAGATTTTTTTTGTATATCCTGTTTCTATGGCTACTTTTAGCATTTTATTTGATAAGATATAAATCTTCTATTTTTATCTTTCCTTTATACATGTCTTCAGAAGAAACTCATGTTTGTATTCGTTTATCTATTTTGGTATATCCATCTAAATATATTTTATCTTTAAGATATCAGGCTCAAATTTTTTCTGTATTTATAATTCATCTTTTTGATCTAATGATTGTTTTAAATAGTCACTCAAGTGATCTTGTTGGGTATGCAAATCTCATATATTCTGCAGCTTTACTAAAGCTAAACTTTTGAAGTTCATGGGTTACAACATATTTTTTATGCATAGATATTTTTTCGTAATCATCAGGCAAAACTTTATTCCCATTCCATATTGCCAATCCTTCTTCATCCTTTTGATAAAAAGCTGTTCATGATTTTAAAATATTCCATCATGATTTTATGCCATTAAGATATCTGATAAGATGCGTATCAATTTCGTGCGCTAAGGTTGCACGTAATCATTCTTCTTTGAATATGGCTGATTTTGATATACTAATTTTAATTTGTTTTCCCATTATTACTGAAATTCTTGAAAGCGTATCATAAGAAAATATAATGTCTACACCATAAATTTTTTTTGTAGTTAAATATTTTTCTATTATACTTTCTATTTCAGATAGTTTTAATGGTTTACCCAAAATATTATCTTTTACTCAAAACTCTTTTCTATCTAATATCTTTTCTTTTGCTACTTTCAAAAGCTCATCATCAAATTCACCAAAAATTTTGGTATTGTAGAGTGCTATATTTTCAAAATCTTGCTTGCTATAAGCAAGAATAAGATTTCTTCTGAGTTCTAGTTCTTCTAGCTTTTCAATAAATAATTTTGTAAATGGACTTTTTAAGGTAGTAAGTTGTTTATAAATCTTTTTTATTTCTTCTTCTATTTGACTAAGTTTTTGTTCACTAGGTCGTTTATAGGCAAAAATAGGATTGTAATTTCCATGAAAAGTAATGAATTTATCGAGCTCACTAAAATAATTGAGCGGTCTAAGTCTTGCAGATAAATTGAGTTTTTTATTCAGTTTTTCTATTTTTTGATCAATGATATGGAGCTCAGAAGTTTCGAGTGGATGAATATATTTTGGATCAATGACTTCTAAAGTATCAAATGTTTTGTGTATGGGTTTTATGAGATAATTACTTGCTGTTTTATTTCCCAAAATAATTTTATTGTCTGCTAGATTTTCAAGTTTTACAAATTTTGCTTTTTTGAGAATAATGTCATTTTCATAGAGATCAAGATATCGTTCTCTTTTTGTTTCTTTGATTTTATCAAATAATTTTCCTGACATATAATTTCAGGATTTATTGAGATCAACTTCTATAATTACATCAAATTTTTCTTCGTCTTCTTTTCGTTTGAGGACAAATTTTGCATATTGAGAAAGATAGAGGAGTTTAGTTTGTCCCAAAAGATCAGATTTTTCTGGAGTAAATAGGCTTTTGGCGATTTCTACTCATTTTTCTGGATCAAGTATTGTAAGATCTTCTATTTTGTCCAATATTTTTTGTAGTTTTGTATTGCTGACTTTTTGTACCTCCAATCAAGCTCTAGCATTGATTTCGAGAAGTTTTGGTCATTCTGATGTAATAACCCAATCCAATGCTAAATATCAAAGATTTACAAAATATTGTACTTTTGATGAAAGAAAGAGAATGTCATTTCGATAGGGAATTTTTTTATTTTGGAAATGAGCAAATTTTTTTGGAAATCTAGTTGTATATATTTTATTTTTCCAAAGGAGCGATGTGATTTTTCCACTTCCTACTTCAATACCAAACCCTAAACCTCATTGAGCGAGATTTGCTTTACCGCCAGATTTCTCGGTTGGCACTCTTATCATAGTCGCGACAGGAACAAGATTGAAAACGATGACTCTAATATCAGCCAATCCATAGTCGCAGAACTCTTTAAACAACTCTCCAGCTACTAATTTTTCTTCTACAATAATGCTATCTCCACCAAGGGTTAGTGAATATTTTCCATCAAGGATATCCAAAAGGCGTCTTCTAAATTCTTTATCCGTAAGTATAGTATCTCAGATTTGATATTTTCAATGATGATGACTATCTTCAAACGTTTGAAAAAATCTTTTTTTGATATTTGTATACCACTGAGCAATTATTTTTTTTGGAGGAAGTCGTATTTTCTCAATTATTTTATCTGATTTCTGTTCGTCGATATACTTTACAATATAGACTCATTGCCCTTTGCTTCATTGATTTGGCTTCACGACAAAATTTTTCTTTGGTAAATAAGTAAAGTCAAATTCATAAAGCTCTTTACGGTTGGAAATAATACCATAAGTTTTAGCAAAAGGGATTCATCTTTCTACGAGGAAATCTTTCGTTTGAAGTTTATTGTTCGCTAAACGAATACCTTTTTTATCATTAAATTTTTTGATGTAGAGGAGATTTCTAGCATTGTTTCCTAAAATTCCGAAATTAAGCATAAAGAAACGATTAAACGACTAAATAATAATATAATATATAATGAAAATATCATTTCATCATGGTAAAGCTCCAGTGTTTCATCGAAGTATATAGGGAAAATAGAGTAAAAATCAATGATTAGCACAAAAAAGCTTTTTGAGAATATTCAACTTGACTTTTATTATTATATAAATAAAATATCTCGTAAGAAATAAAATAGTAACGAAAAAACAAAAAAAATATAAAATCATGAAAAAAGTTATTCCTTTGATGGTAATAAGCATTATATTTGTGCTTATGATCAATAGCAGTTGCAAAAAAGATTCGCAACTCAATGCCTGGCAAAAGTTCTGGCACCATGAAACCATGGTAATGGTAGAATTAAATTCCAAACACAAGGACCAAATTATACCTAAAATTGATCAAATAAGAACTACATTAGATCCCGTAATATGGGATCAGGATACCATAGCTTTGTATGGTCCTGGTGGCTACACAAAAACGGCAAATAAAGCCTGGTCAATTTGGTTGGAATGTTTCCACCAAACTTTAATGCCAGATACGCTATTCCCTTCAACAAAAGGGGAATTAGCTAAACTTATCCAAGCTTATCTTAATAATCGTCGAGATTATGACAAAGATAAGGCATTAAGGAAGTTATGGTTGTGCATTCCAAAAGAACTCTATGCACAAGATGAACGTTTGTGGGAGTGGTTTTTGACCAAAATACATGACTATTTTACCGTGACGTTAGGTGGTCCAGACGCATGGACAGACGGTACCAGACAAATGAGTCAAGAAATGGAGATTTATCATTTACCCACCACAAAGGACCCTAATGATCCTTGGCATTGTGAATGCCCAGGGGAAACTAGGATAACGGCATGGTACAAAAACTATGCAGAAGGTCCAGATAAAAAAATCGCTGAATCTGCAGAATATAGACAAAAAATGTCTATGTTCAAAAGACAGAACGCAGAACAACGATATGAAAAATATCTAAAATCTCCTGATAAGGACTTCATAGGTCCCATAGGAGACTATGAGACCAAATTAGTCGTCATCGACAACAAAGAGTATTATGTACTAGAAATACCTTGTATACCCACAAGGGAATAAAATAATAAGAAGGTGGAGTTTTCTTCACCTTTTTTTCCAATTGAAATTATAATAGGTTTTCATAAAATAAATAAAGATTTATATCTTTGTTATCATAGTATGAAATTATATATCTACAACACGCTTACTCGCAAAAAAGAAGAATTCATCCCACTTATGCAGGATCCAACATATACATGACCAAAAAAAGACTTCGTCGGACTCTATTCATGTGGACCTACGGTATATTATGTCCCTCATATAGGAAATTATAGAGCAACATTCACGGCTGATCTTTTGAGAAATACTTTGAAACTTATGGGATATACAGTCAAAACAGTAATGAATATTACAGATGTTGGACATTTGGTTTCTGATGGCGATGAAGGAGAAGATAAGCTAGAAAAATGAGCAAAACGTGAAGGAATCTCTGCTCGGGAAGTGGCTCAGAAATATGAAAAAATCTTTAAAGAAGGTATGAAAGCACTCAATATTGATGACTTCGATGTGATGCCAAGAGCGACACAGCATATTGAGGAACAGATAGCATTGGTAAAAACATTGGAAGAAAAATGATATACCTATCTGATTGCATGAGATGGTGTTTATATGGATACTAGCAAAGTTGAAAATTATGGAGAACTGATGGGACCAAATTATAAAAAACGTTTAGCTGATTTGAGTGCAGGAGAAAGAGTAGAAATGGGAGAAAAAAAACATCCAACTGATTTTGCTCTACGAAAATTTTCTCCCGAAAACGAGAAGAGACAGATGGAGCGAGACTCGCCATGGGGGAAATGATTTCCAGGTTGGCATATAGAATGTAGTGCAATGTCCAGTAAATATCTTGGTCATCAATTTGATATTCATCATGGAGGCGCAGATCATATTACGATTCATCATCCAAACGAAATAGCACAATCTGAGTGCGGTTTTGCTGTGCATCCTCGAGTGAAATATCGAGTACACAACGAATTTTTGCAAGTAGATGGGGGGAAAATGAGTAAATCATTAGGAAATGTATATACTTTAAAAGATATAGAAGCTAAATGATATTCTCCTTTAGATTTGAGATATTTCTACTTTATGGCGCAATATGGAAGTTTTCAAAATTTTACGTGGGACCAATTAGAAGCTGCGAAAAATAGTAGAAAATCATTGATCAAAAAAATGCAAAAACTATTTGATACACACACAAAAATTCTTGTTGTGGGCAATGAATCATCTTATGAAAACATACAAGATGAAATAACATCAAAATATGTTTGAGATGCTTTGGAAGATATGGTAGCAATGATTATGGATGACATAAATACACCACAATTATTAGCCATTCTCAATCAATCACTTACTGCAGTAGATAAGATGGAGGAAATAGATACAAAAGATTTGTTCATCGCTTTATATCGATTGGATACAACATTTCTTAAAGTGGGACTTTTTGATTGGATTTGAAATACACAAGAAAAAATTGATATTCCAGCAGAAGTTATTGCTGTTGCAGATAAGAGAGTCGAAGCGAAAAGCAACAAAGACTATACTCTAGCTGATGAACTAAGAAATAAAATTACTGAACTAGGATTTCAAGTAAAAGATACCAAAGATGGATATGAAATAACGAAAAGTAACTAACAACCCACAAATTCTTAATTTATTATTAAATGTATTAGCTATGATCTTCTATTACATTCTCGCAACAATTATTAGTTTTGGAGTAGTACTTACTACCTATTTTGCGCCAGACGCATTGGCATTTCTTGGTAATGAAATAAATGAAAAATGTGCAAATATTTGAATGCTACTTCTTCGGATTACTTTGCTGGTAAAACCAATTTTCATTATATTGATGAAATATACAGAGTTTAAAACAATTTCATTTTCATGACTACGAGACTATCTCAAAACGATAAAATGAAGATCATTACAATGACTAGGAATATTTGTATTGAGCTGTATCTATTTCATCGCTGGTGTAGGAATGAAATGGAGAAGACTGCTTGGAATTACTACATTTCTTGCGATATTTGCTCATGCAGGAATGTGGATTGCTACACGAATGCAAGATAATTTTACATTAGTTTCCCAATTACAAACGTTCCGAATTCTAGCTTGATATATCTGATTGCTCATGTTGTTTATTTGATATAGTACTTCAAATGATTATTCAATCAGATTATTCAAATGACGTTGGAAACTTATTCAATACAGTGCATATATCGCATTATGTTTTGCTATCCTTCATCTAGTATTTCTAAATTTTTGAGAATACTTTGGTCAATTAATCATATTGGGTCTCTATATCACTATAAAATGTATAGAACAAAAGAAAATAAAAATATAAACACAATTTTATCTTGTGATTATAGCCTTTATGGAAGAAAACTTTATTTCATACAAAGATATTTGTGAAGACCAGAATAGTAGTCTGTTTATTGAAGAAAAAACAGAAAAACATATTATTGATCCTGATCCAAAACTAATGCAGGACATTATTACTCTTTTTGAAATTACAGAAAAATATATACAGATTGATAGTTTTATTGAGTTGAAAACAGATAAAATTGACCCATTTTTTAAAAAGCTCAATTACACATATAACGAATTTGGTGAAAGAGTTGATTATGAATATTGTCAAAAACGTTCAAAAACCATGTTGAAAAACATTACATGGGAAAAAGAAGTAGCTTTAGTAAAAGATCAAGATAAAC
>CAYRIQ010000002.1:0-8040 GCA_964424505.1 uncultured Candidatus Peribacteria bacterium
TCGTAAATCCGTATCTATTAAATAGATTTGGTCATCAGAACATATAGTCTTTGAAATCCATGTAAGCGGCTCAAATGATATATGGATTCTTAATGGTTCTAATTTGGTTATTATAATATCGTTTCCCGTTTTTGATGACAGAAATATAGCCAAGATTTGATAAATCGTCCATTTTGTAGGTATATCAAAATCTTCTGACTAATTTATCCAAAAAATTTTTTTTTAGTATTTCTTTATTTAAACTGTTTATTTTTTCTTTTAAAATACTCATTTAATGAGATTTATATGTAAATATTCATTTTGCGTTTTCCGATAAAAATATAAGAATTCGTAAAATAAAATCAAGTGTATTTACATGTAAAAATACACCATATCAAAATTTGCATTATTTTCATTTTTGGCTATAATTACTATATGAATTTACTTCATTACCTTTATACCTATGACAGACACAAACAAAACTATTCATGATTATGATAGTCTAAAACAATAATTTAAGGAAAAGGCTTGACCTCTTACAGAAGAAAAGAGAAAAAGATCAGAAGCATTACAAATAGCATTTTCTGATCAACCAAAAAAACTAGGCACTGAAGTAAATGATATGTACAAAAGAATGAATGCAACGTGGTTAGAAGATAATAAAGATTTGGTAAAAGCATATAGAGAAGCAGTAAAAGAAAAAAGAACAAAGAAGGTAGAGGAAATATTTAAAGAAATTGTAGAGAAGGCAAAAACAATCACTCCAAAAGTTGATCAAGAAGCATTGAAAGATTTGATTATCTGAAAACCTGACAAAAAAGAATCCAAAGAAATTACTAAAGAACATCTTCTCAATAAACCTAATATGACGATAAAAGACAAGGAATGAATGCAAAAATCCATTGATTATCTTATAGAGAAAAAAATGGATACGTCAGAGAATCTAAAAAAGCTTGATGCTATCGTTTATACCGCAGAATTTATCGAGGTTGGTGGTGTTAAGCGAGCGAGAAAAGATATTACCGCAAAACCAAATGGCAAAAATATTTTCCAACACAACAACGTGACGTACTTCAAACGAAGTGAAAGTATGATCAAAGAACAAAATGATTTGCTTGCGAAACAATGAATGGAGATTCCATTGGATAGTGCTTATGAAAAATCAATGAGAGCTTTGCCTGGTGAATATTCAAAAACGAATCGGCATGAATGATGAAATATATTATCCCTTATTGCAGATATGTCAATGGATGGCTATTGTTCTAGTGACGGCACATTGAATGACAAAGGTGAATATGGATATCGTTGGTCGGCTTCTCCTATAAAAAAGATCTCATAATAACGAGATCTCTTTTTACTTAAATAGAAATTAGAGTTTGGAAAGTTCTTTTTCGAAATAAATCAAATGAGTAGCTTGAGTAGTTATCTGTTCTATTTCTTTAGTAAATACATCTACAATTTTCTTTTTCTCCTCCTTAAGTTGCTTTCTTTTCAACTCAAAGAACTTTAAGAAAAATTCTTTAGGTAAAGTATACACAGAAATGAAACCACCCATACCTCTTTGTATTGGTAAGAAATGAAGAGAGTCTTTATATACCAATTTCACTCTTTCCAGATATTCCTTTACTTCAGGTTTTTCATTATAATCCTTTATTTCACCCTTAGCATTTAAAAGGCTATTAAAGTATCTATCAAAACACATAGTAAGAAGATGTACCGTAAAGAAGTTGGATTTCTCTTTGATTTCTTTAATAACACCAAGTTCATAATAATGATCTTCCATTAATGGTTTAGAGTAACACAATACCAATACCATCATATCTACCTTCAGATCCTGGATTTTAAGTTCCTTTGAATTTTTTATTTTTCTCATAACATTTTATTTTAATTTTTACTTTTATTTGTCGAAAATATCATATTTATTTACTATTATAAGTCAACCCAAATGCCGGTTTCTAAAAAAAGTTAAACTAAATTAAAAAAGCCCTTCCTTTCTTTGTTTTCTTATAGATAGGACTATGACATACTACAAAATTTTGTACGACTTTCTTTGTTGATCCAACCCTTTAGTATCAATACTTTTTTCAATTTTTCGTGGTTGAATACTGATTGAGGGTGGTGCGGTCTTTCTCTCTGTAAAGTACGATTTTTGCTGAGTTTCTAGATGTAATGGAAATTTTAAATTTCTCCAAAATTTCTTCAATGGGTGGTCCAGTAACATTTATTTTATTCATAATATTTTTTTTATTATTTATAATAAATGTATATGTATTTATGTTTAAAAGTCAACTAGTTTTTGTTGTTTTATTTTTTGTCAAATTTTGTTTGCTGGTTTTGCTGGTTTTTTTAGCGTTTTGGCTGGTTTTAGGATATAATTAATTATTGATTATGTGTGGAAAGTAGGAGAAAGGGAGTATGAACGTATAATACATATCAGAAAAATTTATTTTATAATTACATATGTGCATGAAAAAATCATATAAAACAACCAATAGTCTGATTGTATGAACTATGATTTTCTGTTTTTGGTTGATTATTCTGTTTTTGGATGGAACATTTTCTCATAGAACTATCCAGGAAAATAGTCTATCTCCAGCTCTTTCTTCTCAAGAGTTATTGGCTACTTCATCGCGTACGGGTAATTCTGTCACTGAAGTTAATACTATGGTTTCTGGAGCTATTCATCAAAGTTTGGGAAATTCGGAGGTATTTCAAGATTTACATGTGTTGGAATATTTATATACCAAAAATAAAAATCCTGAATTGTTGCCACCATTAGTAGAAAAATTTCTCCAATATTATCAATTTGATAAAGCCAATCAGTACCTTACTCTTTTGTTGCAAGAAGAAGGTGGTTATTTGAAATCAAAGATTGATCCACGTCAGATAATATATACGCGTTTTCATGATTCTACTATCGGTCTTGATAGTGCTAATTGACTTAATGATGTGTCTGCTTTGATCCAAGAATATGCAACTAATGAAATGATTACTCAAGATGATCAATTATTGTATCAATGACTTAAATATCTTTGGGTGTATGATTATTCTGGTGCTTCAATAGCATTTTCCAAAATAACAGATACTCGTTATAAAGATTTTATCTCTTCTTATGAATCAGCTTTGGCTAATTTTATGAAAATAAAAAATCCTCCTGTGTATTATAGAGATGGATTGGTTTCTCTTACTTTACTCAAAAACTGATATTTCGTGTTTGCTAAAAGATTGGCACTTCATGCTTTGCTACAAAATGATACATATGTTTTGCCTTATCAAGTGCTTGCATATGCAAATTTTTTGACTCATAATCGAGAAGCCACTAAAGATTATTTTCTTAAGCTTGCAGATTTTGATTCGAGTAATGCTTCATTGTATAAATTTTTGATAGGAATTTCGTACTACCGATACGGTGATTATGAACAATCTATTGTATATCTTACTCAAGTTACTGATCCAGGACTTCACCTTGATGTATATAGATATATGTTATTGTGATATGTTCAATGAGAAGATACGACGAATATGACTCGTATCTGGCAAAACATTCTTTGACAATCTGATCTTCAATCTTCTGATTTCTCGTTATTTTTTGATCAGATGTTTTATATTCCTTTTCGTGAAGGAAAACCATTTACTCTGTATTTTGAAAATCCACAATTGGCTGATATGTACGTCCAAAAATGTATGGCAATTTTTACAGGGAATCAAGCTGATGTTTGTCTATATGGTGAAGTATGATTGCAATTGGCACAACAAAATTTATCTTGAGTTGGACCCAAACTTTTGTGATTGATCACTACATATCATCAATCTCATCTTTATCATTTGCTTGGTGATTATTATTTCTCACTTAAGCAATTTACTTTAGCTAAAAACTCGTATATCCAAGCATTGAGTATTTGTGATACGCCTACAGAACAAGCAATTCTCCAACAAAAGCTTACTCAACTTTAATTCTTATTGCCTTTATAAATATTAAATTTTGAGATATTTTTACTTCTTGTATGATGGATGAAATCAAGACTTCCTTTACAGCTTATGATATGAGTTGTTACCACGTTTGTGGTGGGATTTTCTTATGTACATGCAGAAGCTAGTCAAATTTCTTCTGATGATTCTGTCTATTGTATAACACAATCTTCTATTTGTTGAACTGCTCCACATTATTTTACGTTATTACTGGATTTTGTTAGAGAAATGATGAATTCTATCAAAACTATTGGTACTCAATGAGCGTATGTAGGTAAATATATCAATCCCAATCGATTTGAAGGTGCTACGTTTGTGGCGCCTAAAACAAATATCATTACTGCAACTACGAGAAATATCACTCAAAAACTTAATTTTGGTGTAGCTAGTGTGGCTATTGTTACGTCTCCTGTAAATGGAGCTGGACTCAAAGATGTATGAGGATGACTTTCTTTATTGTTTAAAAATAAGGTATTTCTTAGAGACAATCTTTTGGTAGAAGAACTAGAATCTCAGTTGAGTGATAAAAAACTTGAACTTGGACTTGGTGGAGGGTGGTTTACTCCTGTCAATGTTGCTAATCGTACGTTGATGAAAAATATTATTCAAAAATATATAGATAACTGACTGTTTATTGATGGTACTATTTCTGACGGTGTTTTGTATAACACCATTACCTCTTTGCTTACTCAACTACTTTCTTCTGCAAAAACAGTACTCTATTTGGATAGTGTGAGTCAATTGGATAATATTTCTAGAGGAGGCTCAAGTGGCGTTACTCTTGTGTTTAACACTTCCAATATCCAAGCAATCCAACGCGATTATACTTGTGCAAAATGATTTATAAATCCTTGTGATTCTTCATTACAAGCGTTTTCTGGAGCAATTGCTTCTTTACTCTCTGATTTGGAAACATCAACAACTTCTTCCTACAAAACTATTACTAATGCACTTGATAGATTGAAACAAATTTTTTCAAAACAACAAACTACGTCTTTTATAGAAAGAGAGTCGGAACTTTTGAAATCTATGTATGGCACTCAAAAGGTCAATAAATGAACATTATTACGTGTCAAATATGATAAAAGTATCGTTCAAAATATAAAAAATGTTGGAGTTGCTGTAGGACAAAATGCTACCTCATTGTGGACATTTGTAAGTAAAGGTATTCAACAAAAAAAACAAGTAGTTGAAACCTCTATCGATAAGGAAAATATTGTGTCCGTATCTACTCCCGCACAATGACAACCTCTATTTGAACAATATATTGGGACTTATCTTCAAGATGTTTTTAATCAGCAAAGTATCGATGCTGAGCTTGCAACATTTGTTGAGGTTGATAGTGTTACTCCAGCATTTACTGTATTATCTCAACAAATATCTACTATCAAAAAAGATATACTGGGTGGAAAAGATCAAGAAGGAAGTCTACTTAAAAATTTATGAGTAGCTTGTGAACTCCAATGTGGAGGTAGTAGAGGATTGTGTCGAGAATAACTCTTTATTTTGTGCTTATATAATGAATATACCAAAAAAAATAATATATCGTTTTAGTATAATGGTACTTGTTGCTATCTCGTTTTTTGCTTATACTCGTGTATTTGCATTTGATGAATTTTCTTTATCAACGGTTTCTGCTCCTTTGTTTGATACATTGTCTAGTACGTCTAGTGTAAAAAACATTGTGGAAAACTATTGTACTGCTGTACTTTCTTCTTCGCCATTTACTCAAAATGATTTTGTTTACAATGCTCAGCAGTCTGCGTTTGTCCATTTATTATGTAGTAATGCTGGAGAGCGTTCTTCGTCTTTTTTTAGTAAATCTACTTATCTTACTCGTACGACTTTTGCACAGTTGTGATTTGAAACTATTGTCTCTGATTGATCTAATGAAATAGAATATTGTGGTTTTATGGATAATGAATGTGATTTGGCCACAAATCTTCCAAAGCTTTTTAATGATATTATTTCTGATTACGTGAATATGAAACAAACTAATATTTATGGATTGATATGAAATTTTGAGACAGAACAGGATATTGAAGATCAGGTTAATATATTTTCTTCTGGATATTTTGATGGTATTGAATTTTGCAAAAAAACTGATCGTACCTATCCTAAAACGTGTTCTATGGTAAAGTGATATGTTAAAAATGCTCGTAATCTTCTCAGTGATGTCCGTATTTTTAATGTTTCATGATTGCTTGCACAACAACCATGATTGGTGTCTTGTGATGCGAAAAATAGCAATTATAATCTTTTGTTTTGTGGTTTATATGGGAATTCTCATGATTCGTTTGTCCCATTTGTGAATTTGACGTATAATGAGCTTTTTTATTATCGTTTGTTTATGTCATATTACTTTATTTCATTGCAAAAAAATCCAGTTATTTTGATCCAAAGTACGCAAAATAATAATCTTGATACTATTGTAAAAAAATTTTCTTCTGAATACATGCGGTCCAAAAATGCATTATCTCTGACTTTTAGAATGTTACGTGATACTAATATGGCATTTCCTTTACATGTAGGATTTTCCTTGTATCAAGAGGATATAAATGAATTTGGAAAGGTTTTGGCACGTATAGCTCCCCCAATATATACTTTATATGATAAGCTTAGAAATGTTCAAACAGCTCAATAAAACCATAATATTTGCTTGTTTGTTGTTTATCGGAACATGTTCCTATGCTTTTGCTGTTGATTTTTCTCAAGCACTTAACCAGGCTAAAGAATCATCTTTATCACTTTCTACACTTTTTCAATGAAAATCGCAAGTAACTAACCTTTATCAAAAAGCTTTAAAAATAGCAAAAGATCGTGAAGTAGTCTCTACTAGTGCCTCTTTAGATCATCTTAAAGAATATTATAGTGAGTGTAATGGTATCCAAATAAGCGACTTTATCGCCGTGTTGTATCACTCAAATATTTCATTTGCTACTACATTCACTCAAATATTTACTAGTAAAACACATATACCTACTTCTGGTGAAATATCTGCTAGTTATGCAAAAATTTTGACCTGTAAACATATCACTTTGCCTGCTACTGCTGATCAAATAACTGCACTTAATAATGAAATTAATAGTGTATATTACAATGGATACGCTAATTCTTATAGTATATTTGCACTCAATCAAGATAATTTTGGATCTGATGTGTTTTGGAATGGTACTCTTGATGATAGTGATTTTGATCTTTTGTATGATATCAATCAGATAGGTACATTGTTGTTTACAAATTTTCAAGATAGCCCTGCAGTATTGTTTTATAGGCTGCCACAAATAGCTTGAGCTGCTCTTCAAAATAATGTCAGTACTTTTGCTCTATCTGCTCAGGATAGTTATCAATTGGGAAATGGATGATGATCATTTCTTAATTCTGCTGTATCAAGTCCTGATGCTATCGATTTAAACTCAGTTTCTTCCGTTTCCAATAATACTAATCTGTTTGCTTCTGATGTAGAAGTTCAGAAATTTATTTCAAATACTAATAGTGCTCCATCAAATCCTTTTGTGGTTTCCAATTCTTCTTTGTATATGGGTAATCAATGTTTTTCTGGAGTGACTAATGTACAACAATCATCTTGAGAACTTCCTATATTTGAGTCACCAGAATCTTATCTCTCTGGCATTATAAACTTTGTTACAACACCAAATATAGACACTCTTGTGCATGATTATTTATTACAACAATTTAAAAACAAAAGTGCTTTGGTGTCTGGTGGAATCACTACTCTTGCTAATGACTATGCGGAACAAATGTTTGGTGATGCTCTTCCTGGTACTTGTGAATATTCTTGCAAAACATTATCATTGGATAAGCAAGTTGCTTGTCAGCTGTCTTGTAGTAAATCGTGTATACAAACATGTAATGATACACAAAAACTTAGTCAATCTGCTTGTATTGTTGCTTATGAAAACAAAAAAACTCAATGTTCTCAATTTGCTTGAGTCAAAAAAAGTGCTTGTCTAGCCGTAGCTCTTGCTCAACAAGTAAGTTGTACCCAACAAACGTTTACAGATGAAGCACTTTGTGTCTCTGATTGTATGTGTAGTATAACCGCATGATGACGAGAGGGTATAGAAGCTA
>CAYRIQ010000002.1:8050-60524 GCA_964424505.1 uncultured Candidatus Peribacteria bacterium
ATTTTGTAAAGTGCCAGTCCAGAGCAAAACTTTACGTCCATGAAAAACGGTGTCGAGTATTCAAGCAATATTTCAAGAGATATCAGATGTCTTGGAGTGACTCAGAGATAGTGGTCAGATGGTTAAATTTTCCAAAACTAAAGAATTTCTTGATGGTACTATAAAAATTTCTTTTGTTGATACTTTTGCATTTGGTTTCCAAATCTGATTTAAACCTGTTTTCCCACAAAAAAGTACTACGTTATTGCTTCAAGAACAACAACAAGATATGAGAGATTTTAGTTTGTGAATTATGAATATGAATGTTGGCTCTCCTGATGCTGATGATTATAATAAATATATTGTAATATCTGATCCTGTAAAAAACGATGCTACAATGGAAGAAGCAACATCATTGGAAGCTATACAGGCAAATATTGATGTATTTACGGATGCTGCAATTTCTGCTAGAAAAAATACTGCAATTTCTGCGGATGCTATTGATTATCTCACTAAAACATATGCCAATACTACGAATATAGTCGTTGTTCAACATATCCTTTCTTTTCTCCAAGACAATCAAATGTTTTGGAATTCACTGGGTGAATCACTTTTGGATATGAATGCGATGAGTCTTGAACTCAAAGTTAAAATTGAAAATAGTAAATAATCACTATAATTATCCCTCTAGTAAATCATGTACTTTTTGTAAATGTTTATCGTCCACGTGGGTATACATTTGTGTCGTAGTGATGGAGGCATGGCCTAATAATGTTTGTACTGCTCTGATGTCTGCTCATTTTTTTATGAGTGTGGTCGCAAAACTATGTCTTAGTGTATGTGGTGTTACTTTTTTTTTGATGCCAGCCAATCATGCATAAGACCTTACTATTTCTTCGATACTATTTCTGCTCAGGTGTTCACCAAATTTATTTGGTGATATACTAATAAAAAGATAAGGACTTGTATCTGATCTTTTTTCTAAATATTTTTTTAATGCTTCGAGTGAGGATTTTGTTGCAAATACTGATCTTAATTTTGACCCTTTTCCTACCACAGAAAATTGATTGGAATCTAGTTTAATATCTTTTTTTTGGAGTTTAATAAGTTCTGTTACTCTTAATCCTGTTCCGTAGAGAAATTGCAAGATAGTAAAATCTCTAGCTTGTTTAAGGTTATTTTTTGTACATGTACTCGGAGCTAAAAGTATTTTTGTTATTTCTTCTTCATCAAGATAGTTAACTTCTCTTGGTGGTGTTTTTGCCAATTCTAATTTTTCAGGACTCATACAATCTATATCATTTTTGAGGACAAATCTTAAAAACGCTCTAATGGCAACAATATGATAATTAATTGTTTTTACGTTGAGATTGTTTTGATGGAGTGCCATTCTATAGTCAAGCAATTGCATACGATTGAGTTTATTGATCTCAATATCTCCGCAAAATTCCAAAAATCTATTGAGCCAAAGACTATAATTTTCAATGGTTTTTGGACTAACATTTTTTTCGTATTGTAGATAATACATAAACTTTTCTAATAATGCACTTATTGTTGTACGTGAAATTTTATTTTTGAAAAAAGCTTTATTGTATTGGTGGTGCTGGCTGTTGTGTAGTGTCGATTTGTGGGAGATCATTGATAGAAGAAGTAAGTGAAACTGGATCTTGTTTTTCTGCAGGAAGAGGAGATTCTGGTTGGCTGACAAGCTCTTTGAGTTTGATAATATATTGATCAAATTGTGCAAAGTATCAACTGATATTATCTATTTTTTCTTCATTTGCAATATTTTCCAGTAATGAAGTTGCTTTTTTGGAAATATAAAGTCCATATTTGATAACGGTATTGTTCCCCATAGTTTTTCCTTGAGCAAGAAAATTATTTCCTTCATTTACATAATCGGCCAATCTACCTACATCAGTTTGTGCTGTTGGTTGATTTGTTGTTTCTAGTTCGTTTAGTTCTCCAAAATTGTTTTCTTCTGCACTTTCATGTGTACCTATTCCTGTATTTATATCATTTGTGAGCCCACTGAGTTCTTCAGATCACGTGAGTTCTGTCCCTATGGGATTTTCTACTGTTCCTGTACTATCTTCTATTTCCGGTTGTGTTTGTAAAGCCTCTTTGCTAAATATATTTGCAAATTCTATAGGGTACATCGTTTTGAGAATAAAAAATGTAGTACATCCCAAAGCTATAAAAAGTAGTATAAATACCATAGTTTTGATTCATCCATTTTTTTTGGGTGCTATTATTGGTTGCATTGGTTGTGTATTGGAAGTTGGATTTGAAGTTGTATTTGGTAGCGTAAATGCTACTTGATTGATAGGTGTAGCTATTGTTTCTGCCGTCGTTTGTATTGGTGTTGACGTTGGTATCGGTGTAGTGAACATTTCGTCAAGATTGAATGTTTTTGGAGTTTCTGGAGTAGCTGTGTTTGTTGGTATTGGTGTAGTAACTTCTGGTGCCAATCCACCTACTGTTGCTTGAGTTTCTAGTTCTGAAATTATCTTTATATCTTCTTGTAAGTTATCTGTTTTTATGCTTTCTCATCAAATATTTTCTGTAGTAGGTAACAAAGTTTCTTCGATGATTTCATGATTTGGTTCATTGCTATTTGGCTCAATTATTGGTTCGGTTTTTATTATTGGTTCAACAATAGGCTCAGGTTCAATAATAGGCGCTGTTTCTTGGTTTTGTATTGCTGACTCATTTTGTATAGTACTTGGAATTTCTGTGTTTATTTCCTTTGTGGGTAGATTTTCAACTACTGGCGCTTCAATTGTTTTTTTTTCACTTATTGAGTTTAGTTCTTCTTGTTTATTTTTTTTGTCTTCATTTTGCAATCGTTCGTCGTTTGTAGTTGTTTCCGGTAAATTTAAGTCTAAATCGAGATTTATGTCAGATATATTTTGAGGAGAACTATCGTGTTTGATTTCTTCTTGTTCAAGAGGCTTTGAAGCTTCTTCAAGATTTATTTGTAAATCTTGGGCTGGAAGGTTGTTTTTTGGTGTTCCAGTAATTGGATTTGTTGTGTCTGTCATTTGGATAACTAAAAAATAAAGTTTTCATATACAAGTATATTCAAAACTTTTTTTTTGTCAAAAAATAGGGGTATTTTTATGGAATATTGGATTTATATATGTCTACCTACAACCATTCATCGGATTTTTATGTTGGGATATTTTTGTTTTATACATTTAGCGACTTCGTTGATTGTTGATCCTGTGGTAGTAATGTCATCTATGATAAGTACTATTTCCTCTCCTGTAAAATTAAGCTTTTGCGTTAAAGAAAATGTGTTTTTTAGGTTGATAATTCTTCCTTTTCTGTCTAGGCTTGCTTGCGTTTTTGTGTGTTTGTTTTTTTGGGCTACGGAAATCATAGGTATATTTTTATATATACTGAGTTTTTTGGCTAATATTTTGGATTGATTGTATCATTTTATAAAATAATTTCTATACCGATGGCTAGGAATGAAACTTATTCGGAATTTTTTCTTTGGATGGTGGTAATAAGCTAGTTCATATTGAAGAGATTGGTTGGCTTGCAATGCTATATCTAATCTCTCTATAAGAAAATTTCATATATCTTTTTTATGAAAATATTTAAGCTTTATAATCAGTGTTTTAAGTAAATCTGTGTAAACAAATGGAATAATAATCCCTTCCAGATAATTGTTTTTATTTGTTTTACATTCTATACATGTACGATAGTCTTTGGAAAATCTGTGACAATACGGACAAATTTCGGGATGAGGTTGTAATCTTTTTTTGCAAGATGTACATAAATATGCTCATATCACTCAGCAGTGGATACATTGTCTAGGAAATATTAGATCTATTAAATGTACTCCCATATTGTGGTATAGTGATAAAATATATTGTATATATATTATCAAAAAAGGAAAAAAATAGAAAAAGTTAGGACAAACTTTATAAATAAAAAAAGAAGCCATCTGACTTCCTTTTTCATATATTTTTGTTTGACTTATTTTTTGATAATTGCTTCAATAGCAGCAAATCCCATTTCTTCTTTGTCATTGATTAAAATATATAATTCATCACCTGATTTCCCTTTAAAAAATGTTACGGCAGCTTGATTGAGAAAATAATTTTTTCCGTCATCCGTGATGGCTACAAATTTGTTGTCATCAGTTTTGGAAAGTAATGCTCTCACATGTTTTCTTTCTATTGGTTGGATGAGTTTATAGATAAATTTCCCATCTTCTACTATTTTGAGTTTAAGTAAGTCTCAAGGTACAAGTTTAGTTTTACTTGAATAATTAAGTGGAACAGGGTATTTTTTTTGATCATTTCAAATCATAAAATAACCATCAAATTTTCCTTCCACTACTTCTGCATTTTCTTCTGAGTTGGTTTTGGATTCTTCTGTTCATACGATTTGTTCAGCATCTTTATGTTCTACACTTTCAGGGTCTTCTGGATCAAATTTTGCTAATTGATTGAGGGTCAGCCTAATCCTTTTCATATCATTTTCTATGTTTCCCAAAAGATTTTGTATAAACTGTATCATCTGTTGGTGTTTTTGCAACATTTCCTCTTTGTTTACTTTTTTTGGTGTTGCAACTTTTGTGGTACTTTTAGCTGTTGGAGTAGCTTTTGTAACTACTTTAGCTTCTTTGGGCTCAGCTTTTGTAGCTGTTTTTGTTTCTGTCATGTTTTTTGTTTTTATAAGAGTAAAAGTTTTTTTGTTTCGTATAAGATAGAGTATACTGGTTTTAAATTTTTTTGCAAATTTTTGTTGTAGAAAAAAACATCTTTAGAATTTCTAAAGATGTATAGTTATTTTTACTACATGTATTTAGTTTATACTATTTCCACATTACTTATTTTTTTTCCCTCAGTAGTAATTTTGAGGGTTACTTTTATAGTATGAGTAATAGTTTTGTCTGTAGGAAGATGTTTTTTTGCTATATATTTTTGTGAAATCTTATAGAAATATGATATTTCTCCACTCTTCATAAACGTTTGTATAGCTACTATCATAAGAAGTATAGCCAATACACTTTTTGTTACCTCCATGATAGGTTCTATTTGTGTAGTCCATACGTTATGAACTAATAGTAGAGATATGCATATTAACGCACATCCAATACTTTGCATCCATCTGATTTGTGTTTTCATTTTTTTTGTTTTATGTTTATATACTATATATAATTATTTTGTTTATATAGTCAAGCTAATTTACTCCTTATTTTCTTAATGTGCGTTTTATTTGTGCATTTTTTTTTGTTTTTGAAAATAAAATTTGCAAAATACTTTTTATTGTGTACTATAGATGTATTATTACTTGTTGGTATATAGTTAGATTTTACTTTTTACATGTATCTTGATGAAGCTATTTTCGAAAATATTTCTTGTTGTAGGTGTATTGTCTTGGGCTTTTGGTGTGACGAGTGCTGCTACATGAGATTTGCGAAATTGGATGGATAATCTCAATGATGAAATACCTTTTGGTTATGGTGTTAGTCAAAAAATCACGGTCGATCAAATCACACCAGATAAAATTATCATAAAGTCACCAGTGATTCAGGATGAATTTAATGTAAAAATCAAAAAATATACAGTTATGTTTTCTCAGTATCCGTTGTCTCAGATATTGGAAGATCCTAATTTACTAGATCAATCTAAAGAAAAAACTTTTGATTTTACTACTGTGGGAACTGAGATTACTATGGAACTTAAAACAACGGAAGATGTAATCAACCCAAGTACTGTATATTATTTATCTGTTATTCCAAAAGATCAAAATGGTATTTTGTGAGAAATATCAAATGAAATTTGGTTTAAACTTGCTACTCAAACCTCTGGAGAAGGTAATGCTCCGACCGCATCATCGACACATACTGCTCCTGGTGCAAATATGAGTTTAGCCAATGTGACCCATACTATTACTCAAAATAAGGCAACATTGAGATGGACTTCAGTAGATGGATCAAGCATGGTTGATATTTTTCTTTGGAATCCAACTAGCGAAGTGTTTGAAAGACTTTCAAGTGTAAATATGAGTGATGAAAAATATGAATTTACTCTTAGAAGAAATGGCGAATATGTCATCAATTTTATGCCAAATAATGATGGAACAGAATATCGCTATACTTTTGTAGTCAATGGTGTTACTCCAACAAGCACAAGTGCTGGTAATACAACATCTTCTACTACTCCAACTATCGGAAAAATTCCTGCTACATGACCAAAAGAAAATATTTTGATTGTTTTGGCAATTGCTTTTGTACTTTATATATGATATAGAAAGCTAAAAGCCAAACACTAATATCTTATCGAAATAACTTGTAGATACCTATAGTTATTGTCGTAATTAGTCGTCATATTATCTGGACGAAAGTTCAGATTTTTTTCTTTTTTTTAATTTGTTTTGTTATGTTTTTTCGTTGATCTTCTGATACAATACTGTCTCCTGATCATTGTCCCATTGTATCGATTTCTTGTCTAATTGTGTCTATATTTTCTGTATATTTTTTTTGTTCAGCTTCCATAACTACTTGAATTCATTTACTGATTTTAAAATTTGGATTGTTATATTGTGCTTTGGCTACTTGATATCGTATGGTATCGTATGATGTCACAAGATTTTGATATATTCTTTTGTGTCGTTTGACCAATTTGCTATGAAACGATATCATTACTATATTGCATATAATATATGCGATACCTATGATCATAATCATTTCTGCTTGTGGCTCTGCTCGTCAGGTACTGTTGGCAAATATGTGAATTATTTGTCCTCGAAAAAACATGAGTTGTTCTATAATAGTATTTCGTGTTTGCATAATACTATGAATAAGCGATAAAAAATGGTTTTTACTTTTTATATATTTTAATTATCTGATTTTTTTTGACTACGATTGGAATAAAATTTCTTCGAAAGATTGGAATTTTCTGATTGATACAATATTCATTTCGTGTTTTCTTTTTGTATATATCTCCTGTGGTGGGAAATCTTAATGTAGCGTTTAGATATTCTTTTTGTATGGTAATATTTTCTCCTTCTCGATTTATGTTTTGTATCGTATGTATTGTATATGATTTATCAATTGTTTTTTTCCAAAAAAATATTGGTCATGAAATAATATATATATTTCCATGAGATTTAAAAAAATATGTTTTATTGAAATATTTGTATCCACTTGTGTTTTTTTGCAAAAATTGTGTTCGTTCTTTAAGAAGAGGAGTTGTAATATTGTTTGAAATATTGAGCATTTTCATGATTTCTAAAATTTTTTCACTTGTTATGCTTTTGGGTGATGTTTTTCGTTGATAAGCAAAATCAGTGTTTCGGTGAGGTGATTGTACAATAGGTTTCAGAATATATTTTTTTGTAATTTGATTTTTTTCTATTTGTTCATATATATTTTTTATGCTTTCAACAAATGAGTTATTTGTCGTAGTTTTTTTGTGTGCGAGTTTGTAGATTGTAGGAAGTATTTCATTTCTTAGTTTATTTCTCAGACTTGTGGTGGTATCGTAGTTTGTTGGATCAGTAATGAAAGGAATATCTTGTTGTGTGCATATCTGAGTGATTTCATCTTTAGTTAATCATAAAAGTGGCCTTACTACCTGTATTCATGGCAGTAAATGATGCAGTTCTTGCTGTTTCATAGCTAAAAAGCCATTGATGTTCGCTCCACGAAGAAGATTGAGAAACGTGCTTTCTATGCGGTCTGTCAGGTTGTGCCCAAAAATTAATTGATCAATATGATGTTTTTTTGTATAGTGTTGAAATACTTCATATCTTCGTTTTCTTAGCTCTGTTTCACTGTTTTTTTTGTTACTTGTTCTTTTGCTTATAATGACTTGTGTCCCTTTGAAAAATGAAGTAATAAATTTTTCATCATCACGATTGCCTGTTCTAGTATTGTGATTGCAGTGAATAAACCGTAAATTTTTTATGTCGTATTTTTTTTGTATAAAAAAATGGTAAAGTAAACAAGCTGTCATTATGCTGTCTGCACCACCACTTACTGCTACCATAATTTTGTGTTGTGGTTGTATTATAGTATTGAGTGTGTCCAAACAATCTTGTACTTTTTTAATTCACCTTGTATTTTGTGAAAGTTTTGCTATTTTTTTCATAAGTTTAGTATTTGAATTTTTTGGCTAAAACGATATATATAGTTATATTTATGCTTTTTATGGTAAAATGAAAGACAAAACGATCAAGGATACTCTATTTAAAATCAAAATTTCTGATTTGTTGCATGAGTCAGGAAAGGAAGATCAGTTGGTGTTTGAACATAAGTTTTCTCCTCAGCTGACGAATTTACATGATGAAGGGATTGGATGAATATTTACATTTCAATCTTTGGATTCTACTTCTTTGCTTGGTACACTTACTGATGTTACTGCTTGTTTCCATGAAGTATGTGATAGCTGTGAGACATCATTTATTAGGTCTGTATATATTCCTTCGTATGTTGCTAGATTTGTTTTTGAGGATGACACTACCAAACAAGAAGCTAATGAGTCAGAGGAAGTTATATTTTTTATCAATAAAAAAGCAGAAACTATTGATATCGAAGATATGATAGTACAATCTATATTACTCAATGACCCTTTTGTTAAGCGTTGTGCTGATTGTACTAAGCGTTTAGCTGATATGGATGATGATGACGAAGTCTTTGATGATTTTGCCTCCAAAGGCAATGTATTGTTTCATTAACTATTTTTATTTTTTGTTTATAAAAATGCCCTCGATACGCTCTTTTTTTGTGTTTTTTGCTTTTTTTTGCTTTTTAGGAACCACTTTTGCACTTTTTTCTCCGGAAAATTTTGTTGATCAGATGCAACAACAACAATCTACGCTTTCATCTTCTGAAAAAAAAATATATTATGCGCAACTTTCCAATGCTTTGCGTTTACTTACTATCAAAAATCTTAAGGATACGTGACAATCATTGTTGTATACTTCGTTACAAACTTATGTAGATACACAACGCAAAACTTTGGGATTTATCTCTTCTGGAGATAGTTCTTCGTCTATTTCTTCTGCTTTTTCTGGGATGATTATCCCAAATGTAGATCTTGCTAAAGTCAGAGATTTTTGGGTGTCACTCCATAACTGAGAAAGAAAAATAAAAAATCTGACCCCTTTTGTATACAATGTTGCTCTTGAATGAACAGCATCCAATTGGGCGAATTATCTTGCTGACCTTAAAAAAACGACACATAAGAGAAAAAATACAGATGGCTATTATTCCTATGTCAGTATCAAAGAATGGTTTAATAATCAGTGAATTGTTTTTTCTACCAAGGAAATAAATGGTCAGTCCTTGTTTAGTGAAAGTCTTGGTCGATGAATATACTCTTGTAAAAAAACTGATTGTACTGATGATTTTATAAAAGCAATCAAAACGAGTCGAATGTTTTTTATGAGTGAAAAAGGTAAAAAATATAGACCACATTATAATGCTATTGTAGGAAATTATACTTCTATTGGTTTGGGAGTTGCTTTGATAGGTAATAAATACTATTTAGTGAGCCACTATACACAAGACTTGAAATAATTGTTCATTTCATTATATATTTTTTGTTATATGGTGTTTTTATATTGTTTTTGAATAATGAAAAAAATATTTACCTTGTTGCCTATTGTGTGACTGATACTTGGTGCTGTTGCTATTGCTACAGAAATCAAAACGACGAGTCCTATTCTTCCTGGACAACAATTGTCTGGAGTTCTAGTAACTTGTGTACAATCTGCTTTGGAAAAAAGAGAAAATACAATTATTTCTTGATTAACAACTTATCAAATCGCATCTTTGTCTGCGCTCCAAATCAGAAAATCTGCATTGCTTGTGGCATGGAAAAAACCTATAAAATCAGAGGTAAAGTCTGCTGTTTCCATCGCATGGAAAATCTATAAATCTTCTTTAAAAACCAATAAATCTCTTTTTGAAACAAATAAAAAGCTCGCTTGGACTACGTATAAAACTGAAGTGAAGGCATGCAAGGCTACTTCATTAGTACAATCTCTGGATTCTAGTTCTTTAGGTAGTGAATAGTGTCTATATTTTTTCAGTAGAAGAATTGCTTTTTTGTGAGTAATTCTTTTTTTGTCAAAAATAAATTTGACAACAGGTTTGATATCATTATATACTTTAAATTCTATTTATTTTTACCTAGACAGTATGCATATTACTTTTGATGAGATAGGACAAAACGCTCTTGATACTATGGAAAACACTTCAAAACATATTTTTTTGACGGGGAAAGCTGGTACAGGTAAATCTACATTGTTGATGTATTTCCTTGAAACAAGTTCTAAAAATCTTGCAGTACTTGCTCCTACTTGAGTGGCAGCACTCAATATTTGATGAGCTACTATTCATTCATTTTTTTGATTTGCTCCTACTATTACACTCAAAAAAGCAAAACAAGAAGCAAAATTTCAAATAGATGATCCAAAATTTACGGAACTTGATACTTTGGTTATTGATGAAATATCTATGGTAAGAGCTGATCTTTTGGACTGTATAGATGTATTTCTTCAAATAGTAAGAAAGTCTAAAAAATCATTTGGTGGTGTGCAAATGATTATGATTGGTGATTTATATCAGCTCTCACCTGTCGTTACTAGTGCAGAAAAATTGTTTTTTAGTAAAGAATATCCAAGTCCTTATTTTTTTGATGCGAATGTGATCCAGCACAAAAAATTTATTATGGAATTTATCGAATTGGAAAAAATTTATCGTCAAACGGATCAGAAATTTATTGATATTCTCAATGCCATTAGAACCAAAACATTGACGCCAAAACATCTCAATAGTCTCAATACTCGTATCGTTAAAGATGTTGCTCTTGTGCAAGAAGGTATGGTGTATTTGGCTGGTACTAACGCCAAAGTGGACACTATCAATCAATGATACTTAGATCGTATTACTACCAAAATTAGTACATTTTGTGCTAGTTCAACGTGAGATCTTACACAAAAACAATTTCCTGTAAAACAAAAACTTATGTTTAAAATTTGAGCACAAGTAATGTTTGTCGCCAATGATCCTGATGGCCGTCGAGTCAATGGTACTTTATGAAAAATAAAAAAAATCAAAAAAGATATGATTTGCGTGCAGATATATGATGGTGAGGAAGTAGAAGTACATAAACATACCTGGAGAGTTGCTCAATATGAATATAATTCCAACAAAAAAAGACTGGATGTGTTTTCGGTAGGCTCGTTTACTCAGATTCCTCTCGTTCTTGCTTGGGCTGTTACCATTCATAAAAGTCAGTGAAAAACTTTTGATAAAGTGATTATTGATGTGAGTTCTGGAATATTTGCACATGGACAAGTTTATGTTGCTTTGAGTCGTTGTCGTAGTCTTCAGTGATTGCAACTTACTACACCTATTCAGTCTTTTCATGTATTACTTGATTATCGTGTCGTACATTTTCTTACGAAATATCAATATGACCAGTCAGAAATGTTTCTTTCTTTGGATGATAAAGTAAAGTTTTTAAAAAATATAATCAAGGAACAATGACGTGTGCATATGACATATCTAAAATCTGTAGATGTAAAATCTCGTAGAATATTTGAGCCACAACATATCGGTACTATGCAGTATAATGAAAAAGATTTTTTGTGAGTGTCGTGATATTGTCATACCACGTGAAAAGATAGAGTTTTTAGAGTCGATAGGATTTTGACCGTAGAAAAATATTCTGAATAAAATTCTTTCTTGAAAAAACTGTAGGTTAGTATATATTTCATATGTTTTTTTATATTTTATATTTTCGTTATGAAAAAAAATCATGTATTAATTTCTCTAGTATGATTACTTATGCTGGTTTTTGCTTGATGTGGTAAGTCTACTACTGTAGATGTGACTGATAGTTCTACGACTGTTACAGAAAATGAGTGTATGCGTGGTTGTCAAATGGTATGGAAAGCTAATGAAGGAAATAAGTGAAAAACATCTAGCCAAATGGATAAAGATTGCAACAATCTCTGTGATGCTACACAAGGTATACAAAATAACGATTTAAGTTCTTGTGCAAAATCTGACTGAATTTTGAGAGATGGTTGTTATTCGGAAATTGCCAAAAAAACCAAAGACGCTTCTGTTTGTGAAAATATTACTGATGTAATGTTTAAAAATGCTTGTTATACTTCTGTAGCTGAAGAAGCAAAAGATGTTTCTATTTGTGAAAAAATAAGTGATGTAATGTTTAAAAAGACTTGTTTAGATGCGTTTGATAAGTAGTTATTATTCCGAATAAACAAAAAAAGACATTTTTACATGTCTATTTCAAAACTATGGGGCGAACGACGGGGCTCGAACCCGCGACATCCTGAGTCACAGTCAGGCGCTCTACCAACTGAGCTACGATCGCCATATAAATGATTTGTGGTTAATCCAATGATGAATGTGTCAATCTTTCTTTATCATACTTTCTAATTTTAGAGCTTCTGTTTTGGAGTCTTTAATGAAATATCATACTAAATCAAGCTTTCCCATTTTTTTTGTGGTCTTTGTGTGTCATTTTTTATGACTAATCATTCTTTTTTCAATATTGCTTGTATATCAAGTATAGTAGATATTTTCTCATTTTATAATGTATACATAATACATTTTTTGTGGTAAGATATGAATATATTATGGGACGAAACGACATCCTGAGTCACAGTCAGGCGCTCTACCAACTGAGCTACGATCGCCATATGGCAATATTCTAAAACTGGAATAGTTTAATGAAATATCATACTAAATCAAGCTTCTTAATATTTTTACTTTATGATTACTCATATATTTGAGTGATTTTATGTCTACCTTTTTCGTTCCTAAAATCAAGAAAACTTATATAACTGGTAATCACCATTTTTGGTAAAACATTATGTGGTTTATATATGTATTATTGTTATGTATTTGTTTATATACTCTACCTAGCTTTTCGTAAATAGATATATAGACAATTGTCTATTATCTGTTTTTCTTTTTGAGCTCTGCTTGCAAATAGACAGATGATGTATACAAATGATTACAAGATTGTTATCTTGTTTTATTTGTTGTTTTTCCATGGATATAAAAATAGATAAAACAGCTTCTGACCAGAGATTTGATAGGTTTTTGAGAAAATGGTTTAAAAAATATCCCAAAATTCGTTTATCGGATATTTATAGTATAATTAGGAAGTGATCCGTAAAAGTCAATAATAAAAGAGTAAAAGAACAGTATAGATTATTGGAAGGTGATATTGTCCAAATCAATGATAAAGTGAGCTTGTGAACCGAAGATTTATCTTTGTTAGTTAGTCAAAAAGAACGTAAACTAGAAAAAGTAGACATCAAAAAGATTTCTCAACAAATTTTATATGAAGATGCTCACTGGATTGTATTTGATAAGCCTGCCTGAATTCCTATGCATCCAGGCAATAAACATCGAAATGATTTGTCTATGAATGACTGTCTCGATGTCTATGCCAAACAATACAAAACAGCCACGTTTAAGCCTTCATTTTGATATAGACTAGACAGAGATACGTCATGAGTTTTGATCGCTGGTAAAACATATGAAGCATTGCAGTATATAAATACTATTATTAGAGAAAGAAAGATTGATAAATATTATTTAGCTATTGTTGTGGGTAAATTTCCTGGTCATGTAGTTATAGATAAGCCTCTTACAAAATCGTATAGTCAAAAATTTGATAGGTCACAAGTGAAGATTGATTATCAAGATGGATTAGCATCCAAAACGGAATGTTGGGTCGAACAATTTTTACATCATCCATTGCTTGGTTCACTTTCTTTATTGAAAGTAAAAATACATACCTGAAGAATGCATCAAATTAGAGTCCATGTTGCTGATCAGTGATATCCTGTACTAGGTGATTTGGTCTATGGCAACCAATCAATAAATAAAATACTATGTTCTTCATTACAAATTCGTAGACAGCTTTTGCATTGTCAACAATATAGTTTTTTTGATCCATTTGAAGAACAAAATATGGTATTTACCTCACCTTTGCCTGTAGATTTTCAAAAGATTTTGAAAAAATAAAAATAATTTGATTTTTTTTTATAAAACACTACAGTTCTTATATTTATTTTACTTTTTATATATTTTGTTATGAAAAAAATTCTTTGGACTACGTTTTTTTGGCTTATAGTGCTTTTTGGTTTTGCTTTTTATATAAGAATGTTTGATACAAATATGGCAACAGGTGTAAGTAATTGGCTAGGGGTAACGACGATATCTACTAGTGGAGAATTGCTTGCTACGTGAGCTCAATCTGAAGTTATGAGTGGTATTACTAGTATTCAAACTACACTTACTGATATGCAAACAAAGCTTGATACATTGGTAAATGCAGTTCCATCAACACCAATCTCTAATGAACCTGCAAAAAGTGTAGAAACTCTTCCTGCAAAAGCTAATTAAACTGCTATTTTTTATGGTTTCATCCCTGATGATATGAAAAAAATTTTTTGGACAACTATTTTTTGGTTTGTTTTGCTGTTTTTGTTTCGATCATATATGAGACTTTTTGATAAGCCACTTGGTAGAGAGGTAGGTTCTCGATTTGGAAAAACTCAGCAAATATGTTTAACGGGTATCGTCACTACTGGAGTTACTCAGCAATTGGATACTATCCAAAGTCAACTTGATCTTATCAATCAAAAACTTCAATCTCAATCTGAATCATCATCAACTCAGCCAGATTATTCTTTTGAAAGTACTGCTCCGACAAAGGTTGGTCTCTATTATTTCAATCAACTAGTAGACAAAAAATTGTCTCCGGAACAACAGATAAATATATCTTCTTTATTGCCTGTCTATCGTGTTTTTCCTCCTAGTAAAAATCTTCTTGTCGATACCATACATGAACTTATCAAATGATCATTGACTTCTCCTGAGCGTACACAATGATTTATTAGTGAATTTCCGCATCCAGATTTTCATCTTGTAACTTCTACCTTGTCCAAAGAGGGCATATTGACTTTGGAATTTACTGAGGTACCTGGTTTCACTAGTGGGTGATCTGCTCGTATGTTGATTTTGTCAAATAGTATCCAAAAAACTGCATTACAATTTCCTGGAGTTGAAAAAGTATTGTTTGTCCCAGAGACATTGTTTCAGCCATAATGGGGACAATGGATTTCTCCGTGGATGTACAAAATTGAGTTTGGTTTATCACGTAAACGTTATTACTAAAACACTGGTTTCTTGCTGGTGTTTTTTTTGCTTTTTTATTAAAAATCATTATACTTTATAGTGAATATTAAGCGCTTCATTTATAAAAATATTTCTTAATTCTTACTCCTTAATCTACATATATGGCTGATAAAAAAGGAAAACACACAAAAAACATGCATCGTGATCAGCAAAAAGATCCACAAATTATATCAGAAAAAAAATCTCTTTCTGGTGTGTTTTTGGATGAAATTAAGTGAGCATTTACTGCTTTTGATGCTTTGGCTCAATCTGAAAGATTACGTTTGTTTGGTGATCAAAAATATTTAGATCAATTTTGGGAATATTTTAAGATAGAATATCCTAATTTACTTGATAAAATAGACAAAAAAGATTTGCCTGTCTATATTCAAACACTGGAAAATAAATGATTTTCTATAGGACATATTGTGGATAAAGCTGGCATACTTCATGATGCTTTTACGACAGAAGATACGGAAATTCATGTGATGGAGCAGAGTTTACAACAGCTTCAATCTTTTTGTGCTGATGATATCAATGCTATCCCCGAAGGCACATTTAAAAAATTTGCTGATGTTGCTGGATTTACTCATGATAAATTGGTAATTTTTCCTGATGGAAAACTCAAAAATATAGATGCTTTGTGGGATATTTGGACAAAATTTATAGAAAAAGAATGAATTACTCTTGGCAAAACTGCTACTACACAAATAGAGCATATATTGACTCCACCTTACAATCCTACAGAAAGAATGATGGTGACTGTCGCGATTACTAAAATAAGAAAACAACTTACATGAAAACTTAAGGCGGATTTTGATGCTCAATTTACCTTACCTATCACCATATTTACCTCATATCAAGATTTGTTGGGGTTTAGAGATCAATGGTCACAATTTCTTTATGATCACTCTGCGGAAATTGATAAAACGTTGGCTAAAAAACTTGATGCTATCATTGTCACCAATGGTGATATCTATAGAGAAATTTTGAAATCTGGAAGAACTTTTGATGCTACTAAATGATTTTCTGAACAAGAACAATATTTTAGGCGTATATTTAATAATTTGGTGACTCGTCAATTGTTTGAAGAGGTAGAAAAAACACAAAAAAGTATCGATCATTATATTGAGTCTATAGGCACAACATTTAAACAATTTCCTCCTTATGTTGACCAAATTTTGACTATATACCCATTCAATACTAAGATTGTTGATGCTATTGATCCTTCTTTTTCTACTGAAATACAGACTATTGATGTGCAAATGGTTGCTCTACAACAGCAGTATTCTTCTGCATCTGATGAAGAAAAATCGTCACTGAGAATGAAGATGAAACTCATTAAGCAACAAAGAGAATATCGTAGATGGCAGGCATATATTTTATTTCTTAGGACTCAAGATGCTCCGCTTGCTGATGTGTTTGCTCAGTTGGTAGCTAGTACTTTTGATTTTTCTGTATTGTCTCCTGATCAACAGCAGATTATGGTCAATGTATTGGTAAAACACACATTTGAAGATACCATCAAAAATAAAATACCAGAATTGCTTTCTGTGGATAAGGCAGATATGACTCAATTTGTGGATGATTTTTTTGATCTCAAAAAAAAGGATATTGTTATCCCTACAAAACATTGACCTATTTCTCTTTCTTTTCTCAAAAAAGAATTTTTGTCTAGTACACGTAAACAACTTCCGTGAATACATGACTTAGAAGATATTGGGCAATTACCTCTCAATTTTCTTACACAACTTACAGAAAGTAATGCTACATTTTTTGAGGATAGTCATATTTTCCATTCAATCTATACGGATTTTAAAGCAAAAAATGGTAATTTTCGTCTCAATGATGCCTACAAAGTACGTATCAAAAAAGATGGAAAAATGGTCGAGTGATATTTGTCTGCATATTCTCCAATCGAAGAAAATAATAATCAAGAGTATACAGGTAAAGAATTATATTTATATTCTCACCCTATCTCTGCACCAAATCAAGAAAGAAAGCTTGTTACACGACCACATGAAGAAGGAAAAATTGCTGTCCCTGTCGTGATCAAAGATGAAGAACAACAATTATGTGATATAGATATTTTGGACAAAAAAATTAATCTGAATGGAGAAGCTATGTGAGCCTTGCTTTTTGGGTATGTGCTTGGACAACAAAGCATGAATATGACTATTACTCCTCAACAAGAAAAAAAACTGGCAGAACAATTTGATGCTCTTGCTGTATATCAAGAAAAGGAGATGTGAGAGGAAGAGTCCGTAGAACCGATCGTAAAAACAAAAGAATCGTCAAAAGAAATATCAGAAATAAAAACTTTTGATGCTGATCGAAAACAACTTTTATGAGATTCTCAGGCTTGATTTTTGGTATGAACAAGATTGTTTATGCCTTTTGCAGATAGTGGTGTACCTCCTATAGAAAATGGTAAATCATGGTTACAAATGGAGATAGTAGCTATTGACGATAAAAAAGGGACATTTACCGTCAAAATCCATGGTGGAGAACTAGATTTGGGAAAGTCTGAATGAGCCACTAAAGAACTCCCTATTCACAAAAATGCTATTGATAGTATCAAAAAAGCGTTTGGCGAAAAAATTTATAAAGTGCCAAATATAGCTGGTGTGTGATTTGAACAACAAATGAATAATATGAATTGATATATCAGTGGTCTTGATAAATATTTTGGATCAGTAAAAATGGATTCTTCTCGTCTCAAATATTCGCTATGAAATTATGCTGGCAAGGAAATTACTCATTTTGGAATCTATCAACCTAAAGCTATTGGTGAAGATGTTGCTACTGATACGGGTAAATTGATCCTTTATGCAATCAAATGTAATGCTAATGGTACTATTACCGTATCTGGTGACTCTACTGCTGGCAATCAAGCTAAGCACTTTCCTACTCGTGATATGGATTATGCTACTTTTATGCTTTTTATTAAAGACAAATGATTGCAGCCTAAATGTAGTGAACAACTCCAAGATATTCGTACTCATGTGACAGAAAATAATGAAGTAGCTACGACAAAACATTGATTTAGTATCAATAGTGTATTTGGTTTTTTCAAAAATTCAATAAATAAAATCAAAGATGGCGTTAAAAAATATGATGAAGAAAGAACAGAAGATTTGACAGATATTCTTACAAATCAAGGTCAACTCTGGGGAAAAATCTGATGATTTTTGAGTCCTTTTAGTAAAATTTCTTCTTCTTTTGAAACTATGTGAGTGGAATATTTTATGGAAAGAGACAACAGAATTTGGAAAAAAGTAGAAAAACGAACAAAAATTTATGATGATTTTGATTATAGTAGACTCTATGCAGACCTTATTTGACCTATGCTTAGATGAGAAAAAAAGATTGTACCTCACTATAAAATAGCTGCAATGTTGTTGATCCATCTCAAAAAATGAAAAGGACCGTATGCAAAAAACTTATCTACGAGTGAAGGTAGTCGAGTTGGTCAATTATTGGGTCAAGATCACCAAAAAAGGTACCTTGCAATTAGAGAAAAAAAAATCAGAGATCTTGAAGAAAATGCTCATATTTATGGTGGTCCTTGGGCAGATCAAATCAAAAATGAATTGGTAGAATTGGAAATGAGATATATTGTCCATATCATGGATGGTAGACATATGGGTGTACAAGATGGTGATAAAACTAAATTATATTTTCAAGGAAAATATTCCAAAAAATTTTGTGATGAATTAGAATGAGCATATACTTCATTCTATAAGCAAGATGGAGTAGATGAATGATTTACCAAAAACAAAGATGTTAATTTCGAGTTTGCGAGAAATGAATATTTTAGGCAATTGGCTGATAGACCACAACAAGCACTTCCGTTTCTTAAAGTCATGGCTACTAAAGCTATCAATGATACGCAGTGGCAGGTATTTGAAACTGCCGTTTTAGCCTGAATACTTTCGTGAGTATTTCTCAATATGACTTATTCATCGACACAATCATTTATCCAAACTATCTGTAGAACGAGAGGATTTGTTCCTTGAATATTTGCCAAAGATATCCATCAACAATCCAAAATGCAAAGACTTTTGGATCTCTTTAGCGGTGGAGAATTTACCAAAAAGACATGATATAATCCTGCCAACTATTCTTTCACTCTCAATACAGGGCCTTCAGACTTTATCAATAAATTTATTGAACGAACTAATGCCTGAAATACTAGATATTTGCTCAGTAAATTTTTGGATTTGGAATGAAAAAATGTCGATAATAAAACCTTGCTGGATTTGCATGCGGATCCAAAAACATCATTGTCAGATAAATTTTTACTTAAAGAATATATCGAAAGAACGAACGAAAAAAATGAAAAATTAGATGAAGATGTCCTAAAAAATACTTCTTCACTTACTGGTTCTATCCTTACTAAAAGTCAGAGTGTTGTGGATCAGATGATTAAGATTGATGAAAATGGATTTCATGGCGAAAATTGAGATGCAAAAGAAGATATGAAAAAATTTTCAGAAAAAATGGAGGAAGCTATTCCTAAGGGGAAACTTGATGTACAAAAAACCAAATTTTTTCTTGATAAATTTGTCAATCGATTTGGGGAAAGGTTTTCATGAAGTAAAAAAACAGAGCTTTTGAAAAGATTGAAATGGTGCAATGAACATCCTACTTCTCCAGAGGTTGATGATATATTACATTATAGTATCGTGGGAGAAATCGTTCTTTCTTTATCTTCACGTAGTACTATCCTTCCCGATGAACTTTTGTGAGCATTGGAAGCATGGAAATCTTTTTTTAAAAATAATTTGAATACAATACTGGACGATAATGTTATTTCTGTTTTTGGCAATCAAGCTCAAGCAGATTTGGTTAAATATTCTCCTAAGCTAGAGCCGTGGGAAAATGCTGCAGCATTGTTGGATAGAGAGGATAGTCCTATGTTTACCTATTGACTTTCTACAGAGCAAAAAAAAATTGCTGCTGATACAAGAAATAGAATCAAGGGGCATAACTATATCAATAAAGAGTTATATAAATTGGCTGAAGATTTGAGTAGAAAATGTCCATCAATTTCCAATCGTTTTAAGAGAGATGTCGCTGAGCATAAGAAATCTTTAATACAAGGCAAACCTAGTATCAAAGCTACTTGAGCAAAAATCAAAAATCCTGAAACGGTAGAACAAGTAAAAAGAATTCTTGAAAACAAGCCTCTTGAAGAAGATAATCCTGATGAATTTCTTTATCAGAATGCTCAAGATTATGACGATTATGATTATCCTTATCCTATGACAGGATAATTTATCATATCTTTTATTGTTTCTATGGCTTTTTTTGACCTCTTTATGGGGTCTTTTTTTATTTCTTGATTTTATCTTTTTTTTTGCTACTATTTAAACGTAAAATACAAACAAAATATTCATTTTAAAATAAAATATTATGAAAGGAAAAGCTATTTGGAATCAATAATTTGGGTAAAAGTACTCAAGCTGAGCTTCTTGTTGAAAGACTAAAAAAAGAAGGAATTGATGCTTATCATTGGAAATATCCGATTTATGATTTGGAACCAAGTGGTCCTCTTATAAATCAATATCTTAGAGGTGGTAATCCCTATGATTTAAGTGGTAGAGAAATTCAATTACTGTATTCTATGAATCGTTATCAATATGAATATGTTTTAAAAACTGCGTTGAATGAAGGTAAATTTCTTGTTATTGAAGACTATACATGGACTGGTATTGCATGGGGTATGGGACGTGGTGTAGATGAAACTTTTCTTAGAAAAATTAATTCTGGGCTGTATAAGGAAGATCTTTGTTTTTGGTTTGATGGAGAACGTTTTCAAAGTGGCATTGAAAAACATCATAAACATGAAAATGATGATGAATTAGTCAAAAAAGTAAGGGAATATCATGCTATTTTTGCTAATGAAAATGCTTGGATTCCTATTAATGCTAATGATTCTATTTCAGATATTCAAACAAAAATTTGGGATATTGTTGCTAAAATGATTTAAACTATTATCTTAATATCTCCTGACGTATTGTTGGTAGTTTTTTTAATATATAATTAAAATTGAAAAACTAAACGGATTATGTATATATTGGTTGAATGTTTTTATTGTTGGGAAAATATATGCTAGGATCACGTACCAAAATAGTCCTTTTAACTTGATTTTTTACTTTTGCATTTGGTCTTTTATTTTTGGCGTTGGTCAAAAGTTATACACATGCAGGAAATTTTCTCTTGGCATCTAATTCTCTAGATCATGAAATTGTACCTCGTTTTTGACTAGAAAACAGTGATATAAGCTTTGATCTTGATCGTGATGATTCTTTCCAAAAATATTTAAATTCTGATTACCCTTTTCACGATTTATCTTATATACCCACAGATTTAATTTCTATTGACTCAAATTTTACTGCCAATGATGTAAAAAAATTTAAGCTTAGACAGGAAGCATCGATAGAATTTGCTGATATGGCCTGGCATTTCTGGAATGCGTTTAGTGGTGATAGATTATATATAGTGAGTGCATATAGGAGTAAAGGACTACAAGATTATCTCCTTAAACAAGGATGTTCATCTATCAAATGTGCACAAGTAGGTACGAGTGAACATCAAGCATGATTGGCGGTAGATCTCAAGGTGATTGCTAAATGAGGCAGATGATATTCACTTGATCTTGGTAGTAAAACCAATAAATATTATGATTGGCTCAAGTCCAATGCTGCTGATTTTTGATTTCATAATACTTATCAAAAAGGTGTAGAAGTGGATGGTAAAATGGTGGAATGACGACATCGAAGATATCTTTGAACTGAATTAGCTACCTTGCTTATGCAAAATGATCAAACGTTTGCAGAATATTATAATGAAAAATTTATGGGTGATTAGCTCAGTTGGCTACCCCGTTAAAGACGGGGCTCATTACATTCGGAGCCTTTTGTAAAGTTATTGTTATTTATGGGTGATTAGCTCAGTTGGCTAGAGCGTTTGCTTGACGTGCAAGAGGTCACAGGTTCGACTCCTGTATCACCCAAATTTATTATATAATCGTTGACTATGAAAAAAGAAGAAAAACACCATCAAGATGAGCTTCAAAAAAAGCTTGAAGATACACAATATGAGAAAAAATATCAAGAACTTGAATATAAAATAATTCAATTAGAAAAAGAAAAAAAAGAATTTGAAGAGATAGCTAAAAGATCTCAGTATGAATATATCAATCTTAAAATGGATTTTGATAGATATCAAAAACAAATCAAAGAGTCTAGTCAAAATATGGAAGTAGATGCTCTTTTGTCTGTAGTCAAAAAATTTATTCCTTTTGTCGAAGATCTCAGGAAATCACTGGAAAATATTACCGATGAACATATGGAAGATCCGCTCACGAAATGAGTTCAGATGATTTATAATAAATTTATTAAAAACCTTGAACATTTACACATTAAAACTATTGATTCTTTGGGTTTGGTTCCTGATTCTTTTTTACATGAACCTGTAAGTGTGGAACCAATAGAGGATGAAAAGCTGAAATGAAAAATTATCAAAGAATTTGAAAGAGGATTCGTTTATCATAAAGGTGATGATACAAGAGTGATTATAGCTTCCAAGGTCATTGTGGGACAATAATATTAGATATAAGTAGCAAGTAGCAAGACAGAGGTGTTAAAATTCAGAAATAATAAAAAAACAGGAAATGTTCCTGTAGAGGTGTAATTACTCAGGACCCCGTAGTCCTACGGGGCAAGCCTGACGGCATTTATATATCGATTCTATTATCGTAATGAAGTATTTACTCAGGAGGGGACTCGAACCCCCAAGCCTTACGGCATACGAACCTCAATCGTACATGTATACCATTCCATCACCTGAGCATTTTACTTGCTCAGAGAGCATAGTAATTGGAAAGTTATAATCAAGATGATTTTTTATATGCTTACTATACCATAATATGACTCTTTATGATCGTTTGCTTCAAGACTATAAAGAAGCTATGAAAAACAAATTAGAAATAAAAAAAACGGTACTTAATCTTGTACTTGCGAAGATCAAAAATAAGGAAATAGAAATACAAAAAACTCTTGAAGATATAGATGTTATCAGTATTCTTAAAAAAGAAGTCAAAGAGATTTTGGAGACTATGTGATTTCTTGAAAGAGCTAATAAACTAGAAGATCTAGCCGTAGAAAAACAAAAAAAACTTCTTCTCGACTTCTATCTCCCTGCTACGATGACTAAACAGCAGACTACTCAACTTATCCAAAAACTTATATCTGACCTCAATATCACTGACCTTAGAACGCAGAGAGGATTGTTGATGAAAGAATTGATGGCAAACTATAAAGAACAAATTGATGGGTGATTGGTGAACGAAGTGATTAACGAAATGATAGGTTAGTAAACATCATTCCCGACTTGATTGGGAATGACGTGGTGTAGTAAAACGGGAATGACGTAGTGTAGTGTGTGCGGGAATGACGTGTTCCCGCTTTCGCGGGAATGACGTGATTGTGTTTTTTATAGTTTAATAGTCTTCCATGAAAAAATATTTCCTTCTTGGTATAGTGTTGATGGTGATGTTTTTGTGATTGGGGAGTTATACAACCTGACAAATCCCATCAAATCCACCTTCAATTGTAAATACTCCAAACACTTCTCCATGAGACTTAACAAATACTCTTATCAATACTCAATCAGATAAACAATGAGTTACAAATGCTTTACAAAATACTCCAAATAATTCAAATGCCTCAGCATCTTCGTCTGATGTATGATCAATGTGTGAATTACCGAAATGATCAAAACGTAATGCGTTTTTAAAATGTGTTTGTGATCCTTGATTTAAAAATGTTAATGATGTTTGTACTTCGTGTTCTGCTGATGGTGTATGTTGTGGAATATCGTTGAATACCTCAGTACCATTTATTGGTAACTGTATAGAATCAAATACTGACTACAAAAGTGTGGGTGAAACTGGTGTTACTTGAGAGCAAGCATTTCCTGTGTTGATGTGAAGTTTGACGAAAATGCTGGTGACGGTTATATTGATAGTTTCATTTCTCCTTATTTTGATTGGTGGGATTATGATCGCTACGGGCAATAGAAAATGAGGTATGGATATGATTAAAAAAGTTGCTATCGGTATAGCACTTCTTTGAGCTTCTGGAGTAATATTGCGTTTGATAAATCCTAACTTTTTTGGATAAATACCTCACCCCTACCCCCTCTCCGATTCTTAGAGAGGGGTCTAGTAACTAAGCCCTCTCCATAGAATGGGGAGGGTTGGGTGGCGTAATATTAGAAAAATACATAAAATATTTTTAATTTGTAATAGAGGAAAAATGGTAAATGTTAAGCACAAAAATTGATTTCTTATAGCCAACAAACTTTTGTTTGGTTTTGAACTCCCTGATAGTAAGTATATTAATTTGGCTTTAGAGCCTGGTAGTGATATGCGCTATGAAAAGTTGGAGTATATCTTGGTAGATTATCCAGGCGAATATGATATTCAGTGAATTGGTATTGAATGTTTTCTTGGTGCCAATAATAAACTTAATTATATTGTTACTCTTGATGATAAAAAAATATGAATCATCCAATCTGTTGATGTTTTGGATTTGGATGAGGTTGGAGAAGTAAAAGTACGATTATATCAGGATGAAAAGATACTTAATAAAATAGATCAACTCGAACTTGAAGGGGAAAAACAAAAACTGATGCAAGAAGAATCTGAATAATTGTTATTGATAACCTATTTTTGAATTATTTTTATATTTTTGTCAATCCAAAACTCTTTTTGTTTTGGATAAAAACTTGTATTTTTTACTAAAATGCTTATCTTGTGGTCAATTTTTTTTAATTTTTTTAATAGTTTATAATCATGGTATTAGCAAAAAAAGAAACTAAAACTCCTGCTGTAATAGTAGAAACAAAAAAAATCTCTACAAAAGATACTTGTGGTATCACTTGTTGCAACAAAATTAAACATGTTTTGGTACCTGTTCTTCTTGTGTTGAATACATTGTTAATCATTCGAGTATTGTGTAGACAAGTAAGTGTAGAATCTGATAGAGTAGGAGGAAGAGACAACTACAATATGGTCCAACAGATTTATAAATCTGATACTTTTAAAGCACAACAAAAACAACAAATTGAACAAGCATTGCAAATGTATCAACAAGGAACACAAGGTGCAACTGCAACAACTCCTACTGACACACAAGGTGTTCAGACTGCAGAACAAGTAGCACCAACTACAACTGTTATGCCTTCAGTAAATAAATAATTTTATTTGTTAATGGATTATTCTTATGGTACACGAAAAAAAACAAATTAATACAACTATGCTTCTTTTAGGTCTTGTGGTGCTCAATATTTTGTTGACACTTTATGTAGGTTTTTTTAAAAAAGACGCTTACTGGTTGGAAACTTTAAAAGTATGATGATCTGAAAATATGCAGTTGGCTACTCAGTTGTATAATGCTGATTCTTATAAACAACAACAAAAAGCTACTCTTGAACAAATTTTGTGATCTATGGGTACTGCAACTCCAGAAGCTCAAACACCTCCAACTGATGCTACTCAACCAGAGGATACAACTACTGCAAATACACCTGCAGATACGCAAAAATTTGCTACTATCCAAAAAGATGGATACATTAAAGGAAATAAAAATGCTAAAATAACTATTATAGAGTATTCTGATCTGCTTTGTCCATTTTGTAAAAAGCATTATAATGCTCAAACTATAGAAAATCTTATAGCAAAATATCCAAATGATATAAATATGATTTTTAGGCAAATGCCGTTGCCACAACTTCATCCAACTGCTCCTTTATGAGCACAGTGAGTTGTTTGTGCTGGTAAACTTGCTTGAAATGCCTCATATTATGATTACCTTGCAAAAGCTTTTCAACTCAATGAATTTACAGAAGCTAATCTTACAGATATTGCTGTAAGTCTTGGTATCAGTAAAACTAAGTTTGCTAGTTGTCTTGTTAGTCCAGAAACAATAGCAACAGTAAATGCTGAAGTCCAAGAATGACAGTCATTTGGTATCAATGGAACTCCTGGAAATATCGTAGTAGATAACCAAAAAGGTACTTTTACGTTGATTGCTGGTGCATATCCTACAGAAACTTTTGAAGCGGAGATCAAGAAAATATTGGGTAAATAATATTGTTGCTATACATACAAAAAAACGGCCTTGAGGTCGTTTTTTTTGCTATATTACTTATTCATTTTATGCTTTTGTATTTCGTAATGTATTTGTTCTATCTCTTTTTTGAGTTTGCTCATTTCTTTCTTTTTTGTTTTGATTAGATCTTGATCTGTATCGTTTGCTGAAATCCCTGAAATCATAGTTCTGATAGATTGAAGTTCTTGTTCTTTATTGTGTAATATTTCTTGAATATATTCTTTTGTTTCTTTTGTGGTTACCTTCTTCTCTTGTTTTTTTATGCCTATCGTGATATTGATAATATTTTCAATGTGGTACGTATCAATATCTTTTTCGTTTTCAAGGTATTCGATCGATGATGTGTTGATCAGTTTATATATTATGTTTTCTTGTTGTCTGAGATATTGTAAAAATTCTAATGGTGCTAAAAAACAAATATCAATCTCCTCGTGTTTTGCGTAGCTATAATTTTCTTTCATTTCCCAAAATTTTTCTATAATATCCATAAAGAGTTGAATTTTATAGTTTTTGCTGATATTGGTAAAATGCTCGTCTAGAGATTGGGTTAATATCGGTCAATCAAAACCAATGTTTTCTCGTATTTGTTGCGTGATGTACGGTGTGAATGGGTGTAAGAGTTTTAATAATGTTCCTAAACATCGTAAGGTGACTTTATCGCCATATTCGCTATTTTGATACTTTTGTATCTCTAAATACTTATCACAAAAATCTTCTGTGATGATACTAATTATTTTTTCTTGAATTTTGTATGGAGTATACTTTGCCATATTTTCTTCATATTCTTTTTGTAATTCTATAATTTTATAGATACTCCATAGTTCTATATCGTTTATATTATTTTTTCTTTTTTCTAGATAACTTGTTAATTGTTTAAAGTCTGATATTTTCCTTGCTCATTTTTTGTTGTATATATGCTGATAAATAAATCTGGATGCATTTCGAAGTTTATTGAGAAATTGTTGATATTCTGTGATGTTTTTTGTGTTATTGTTTGCATATAGTCTTGTACAATCCGTTCAAAAGTCTGTGATGGTGTCTTTGAAAAAAGTTTTATTTTTTTTGGATGTAGATTCTTCTTGGAGATAACATTTGTCAAATAATGCTGTATGCTCAATGTCATATCCTATCATTATTATTTTTAAAAACTCGAACAGTTTATTTGTTTTACTACAGTATATTTTGATAGGTTTTTGCTTGTTTTGTGTGTTTTCTGCCAATGCTTTGATCATAACGCATGTATGACCCAAATTTTCTTCTATTTTTTCCTGTTGTTGAATAAGTCATTCATCATGATGTACTAATGTGTCCACGGAAAAAAAATAGAGTCATTTTTTCTTGTTGATAATCGCTATGGATTTTTCTAAAATATCTGTCAGTGAAATGGAAAATTTTTCAAAATTATTTATTCATTTTTCTTTTTCTGTATAGGTGATTATTTTTTTTAGTTCATTGATTTCTTTGCTATATCATCTTGGGAGTGTTTCGCTATACATATCAATATATGTTTCCAGTGTGTTTTTTTCTCATGTGTTACTCTTACTCATTACCACATCAATACATTCTTCTATAGTGAAATGCACTTTGAGACGGTGGTCTACAATAAGATTAAATATTATAAGGGAAAGAATTGTATATTTGTTTTTTGTCTTTTTTGCTGGTAAATTGAAAAAATCAGTGTCAGATATAAAATAATTTTTTTCACTATTACTTTTCCAAAAAGGAAGAAAATATCCTTTTGTATCTTCTTTTGTGACGGGCCAATACGTTATATTTTCTATTATGTCTTCCATGTTTTTTTCATATTCTTCAGGAAAAACTGTGATTTGTTTGTCTTGTATGGCTCATTGAACTTGTCTTTGCGTGTCGGTTTTTATAAACAATTGGTTACAAAGTAGTGGTCGTGCTTTTTCTCCTGTTTTGTAGTGTAAAACGATTTCTGCTTCAATAAATTTTGTGGATTCAAGATTGTGAATATCATCCAAATTTTTGATAATATTTTTGGTAAATTCATGTGCACTTTTTCCTCAAAATTCACCTGCAGATTCGCTAAAACAACCATTTTTAGTGATAGCAAATTTATTGATTTCAAGCCCATGTTTTTGTGCTATTATCAATGATTTTTTATCATGTGCTGGTGTTATTCTTATAATTCCTGTACCTTTTGTTGGATCTACTGATTCATCAGTTATAATAGGAATAGGCTTATTGATTATAGGTATGATGACTTTACTTTTTGTTAGTTTTTTGTATCTTTTATCATCGGGATGTACAGCTAGTGCAACATCAGCAAAAATAGTTTCTGGATACAATGTAGGCACAATAAGTGAAACATTTTTTGTATCTACAAAGTACCTAAGATTGTATTGTTTGACTTGCATTTTTTTGTGAACTATTTCGTTGGTACTTAATGTTTTTTGTTCTTGAATACTTCGATAATTTATCGAATAATCTTCATAAATATTTCCTTCTTTTGCAAGTTTTGCAAAAATGTTTCTTACAAAATTGGTGTTTTTTTCTGAATAAATAATATTTTCTTCCGTAATATCAAAAAAAATACCTGCTTTGGTAAGTACGTTTTTGATATATTCTGTCTTAATATTTTTGTTTTCTGTGTCAATGATAGGTATTATTGTCGTTTTTATTCATTTCATAATTTGATATTTTGCTACTATGTCTTTTTTGATGAGGTCAGATATCGCGTTTAGATCCATCTCTTTTGATATAATGATTGGATCAGATATAATTATATTTTCTCATTTTGTTGTTGTTTTTTTTGTAATGAAAAGTTTTTGAAAATATCTTTTTTTGGAAAACTCGGATTCTATAGCTATGTGATTATATTTTTTTTTGATTTCTGACATCCCTAATTCTATTAATTAAAAATCACAAATATATAATTTTGGATATATTTTTAGTTTTTGGAATAATAGTAAAGTCTATATATACTATATATAAAACCACTTATTAAAATAATAAGCAAAATGTTTTCTACTGGCCCTACTTGTATCTTTTTTGCACTGTCTATTTTGACTGTAGTTCCATCTTTACATACTCATTCAACTAAATAATAAGCATATTCGTTTTTTTTGGAAAACTTATTGAACGGATATTCAAACATAGTCCCTGTTGTTTCTCACACTTTTTGCATATTGTTTATGTCACTAGTTTCAAATTCTGATCTATATATAACATATTTTTCTATATTGATTACTCCACTTCGTATAAGATAATATTTTTCTCCTATTTGTTGATTGCCTACTGTGATACCTACAACTGTACAACTTATGGTTTCTCCAATTTTTGCTTGTGTAATCTCTGATACTGTCCCTACAGGATTGCCTGTACTATCAAGGGGAGTGATCTGAAAATAATATGTTTCTCCTATAGTGAGATTTTCTATGATGATTTCATTGGTTTGTGTTATTATAGAAAATGCTAAATCGTTTTGACTTGTTCCATACGCTACTTTATATTGATCTGGAGTACCTATAGGTTCTCGAGTAACATTAAGCTTTGTTTTGTCAACACTATCGGAATACATTCTGATTTTTCCGATAGCCGTTCATTCGCTTGCAACAATTGTGGTAACTCCTGTGTAATTTTTTGTTTGTCCTAAGACAATGAGATTTATATCTACAGGTATATTTCCTTCACGATCTACCAAAATTTCTTTGATAAATATTCAGTTTTTTTTCTTGTCCATAGGCACTCGTTTTTCATCACTCAATTTGATTTGTGCACTTGTTACGCTTTCACTCGCATTTACCGTAAAATTTACTTTTTCTCCTTGGGTAATTTTAGCTCCTGGTTCTGTTAGTATACTTATAAACACTCCGTCTTTGATAGGTTGATAATCAAAAGAAATCGTTTCTGATTCTCCAATCGTTTCGTTGTTTGCGTTCAGAATTTTTATTTGAAGAATATTGTCTCATTCATTTATGCCACTTACGTACGCGTTTATGTCTCCATTTATATTTGTCATGCCTTGAGATACACTTTTGTTGTTGATATATATATCATATGGAGAATTTGGTAATCATGGAGCAATTGCTATGATATTGGCGATATTGTTTTTTTCTATCCCACTAGGGATGGGTGACATTATAGTAACTATATTTGTGGCTGCTGATTCTTGGGTATTTCCTACAATAATTGTTTTTTGTCCCATTATATTATCGTTGGGGAAGTCTGATACTTTGATGGTAAATGTTCAAGATTTTTTGATGATAAGTCCTTTGGAAAATAATTTTACTCCTTGATCTTGTGCCATGAATGTATAAAGACCATCGCTTGGAACTGTATAATCAGCAGTATCTACAATACCTTCTATTTCAATAAAAACATCTCATTGGTAGTCTTTGACTATGTCACCATTTGATTTTACTGCTTTTAGAGTTATATCTACTGCTTCGTTGGTATCAAATGAGCTTGGAGATACTTCAACAATAAAAGCATCGGGATCTGCCGCGTGTACCGTATTTGCTACAAATGCTCCCAGTAATACGCTTATTGAGATCACACTTGCAGTAAGTATTTTTTTTGATATTTTCATCTTGGTGCTCATCAAAAATAAAGTGATTTATTGTGAATGTGAGGTAATCTCATTGAGTGTTCCGATAGAAAGATTTTTTTCTTGTCCATCATAGAATTTCGCTACAGCTTCGCTTAATAAGATGTTTTTGTTTTCTCCGGTAAATGGTAACATAATGATACTCTGGTTTTTGTCTGTATTTTGGCTTATTTTTTCGTGTATGATAATGCTATTTTGGTCTGGAGTGCTAAATGTTCGTGTCCCTTGACCACTTATTTGCTCTGCATCTATGGTTACATTGTCTTTATCAAAGATAATAGTAAATGATATATCCACTGGTGGTTCTATTTGTTCTCATATAAAAATATCTATAAGTCATCCTGTGTTTTTATATGCTATATCTCGTCATTTTTGTGTAATAAATGATTTTTCTTGTAAAGAGAGTACGCTGGCAGTAAAAATATCTGGATTTTTGATTACATAAAAAATGGAAGTCGCCATACATGCCGCTCCTATCAGGATTAAACCGTTTCTTTTTATCATAAGTAATGCTTTTTTTATCATTTTTTATCCAATAGATAAAACTACTACGTTTTCCTAATGAAATTAGTATGATTTTTGGTAGAAAAATCAATAACAAATTAGCTTGGAAATATCTATTGGACTGTTTTTGTAGAACTATATTATATGTCTATTTGTTGTTTGATACTTGGTATTTCACAATTAAACCCTATTTGTTCTAATCTTTTTTTTATGGCTACTTGTGCATTGCCTTCTCCGTGGATGATAAATGTTTTTTTGGGAGGAATAATGAATCCTTTTGCTCGTTTCATAAGCTGGTCTGCATCTGCATGTCATGAAAATCCATCTATGTTGGCTATTTTTGCTTTGACAGGAATATTTATCCCCATCATTTTTATTGTTTTTTCTCATGTCAAAATATATCTTCATAATGTCCCTTCTGCTTGATATCCTACAAATAATACCATATTTTTTTTGTCAGAAATGCCGTGTTTAAGATGGCCTGTAATCCTTCATGCAGTACACATTCCATTTCCTGCTATTATGATGCATGGATCTGTATATGTATATAATTTTTCTGAATCCATACTATTTTCTGTATATTCTAACTCTGAAAATTCAAATGCATGAGGATATATATATTTTGCTTCGTCATCAAAATATTCTGTGTGTTGCTTAAAAATCTCTGTCGCTTTGATAGATAATGGACTATCTAAAAATATTTTTTCTTTTGGAAATTTTCATTTTTGGATAATAATATTGAAAAAATAGAGGAGTTCTTGTGTCCTTTCTACAGAAAATGATGGAATAAATAATTTACCTCATTGATTGTATGTCTCCGTTATATATTTTGTAAGTAGTTCTTCTTTGCTTTTGGTATCTTCATGCAATCTATCTCAGTACGTTGATTCCATAAAAAGATATTCTGTTTCTTGGATGAGGGTCGGATCTTCTACTATGGGAGTATTCCATTGACCGATATCTCATGAAAATACTAATTTTTTTGTTGTCTCTCACTGTGTGATAAATAATTCAATACTTGCGGATCCCATAATATGTCCAGCGTCTTGAAATCTTACGCTGATGGTGTCAGTTATAGTATATGTTTTTGTATATTCTATTATGTTAAACAATGACATACATGCTTTAGCTTCCTCCTCTGTATATAGAGGTACTCTAGGTTCTTGATGTGTTTGTTTCCTTCTTTTGTTTTCTTGTTCAATATTTTTTTTTTGGATTTGTGCACTATCCTGAAGAATAATATTACAAATATCTCTCGTGGCAGATGTAGTATATATTTTCCCTGTAAATCATTGTTTATGGAGCTTTGGAAGTAATCAACAATGGTCTATGTGTGCATGAGTCAGTAAAACGAATTTTATGTCTTTTGGATCAAAAAGAAATGGTTCATAATTAAGCTTCATGACTTCTTTTGGTCATTGGAACATTCCACAGTCTACCAAAAATTTGGTTGTTGTCGTTTCAATCAAATAACATGATCATGTGACAATCTTTGCTGCTCAGCAGAAGGTGAGTTTCATGTAGAGATAGTATAAATAAAGGTTTTTTGTTTTATGATAAAAATGCGCTCGTTAAGGCTTTCATAATAGCATATGAAAAAGCTATTACTAATACACCTATGATAGCATTTTTGATAGCTTCTTTTCCTTTGGACATATTTGATGCGTCAAAAATACTGCTTGCAAACAGATATCCTGCATAAATTATCATAATAACTCATATCACTATCCCAATTTGAGAGAGAAATTTTACTAGATAGACAATATAATCTAAGAGTGTATCTCGTGTCATAATGCCTGAAGCAATTTGATTTCAAACATTTTTGTTCATTTTTTGAGCTTGTTCATTATAATTTTTTCGAACATCTCCTCATGAAGCTCAAACACTCTTTACTGATGTATCTACTTGTGATTGGCTTGTAGCTTCTGGAATAATTTCAAAATCATTTGTTGTTTGCTGAGCAAAAGAGCTTATAGGTAGTATGGATAATCATATTACCATGCTTGTTAAGATAGTTTTTTTCATGGATTGCATTATAAATTGATAAAAAAATGACATATATATTTACTTATTGACTGCAAGATTTTGTGGTTGCTGCTTGTTGTATTATGGTTTTGAATGTGTCTTTGACTTTGAGTATCAAACTCCACAATGCCATAAGTTTTTCTTCAACAAAATATTTTTTTGTATATTTTTTTGTCGTTTCGTCTAAAAGTTGTGTAGATTTTTTTATCATCAGTAATTTTACATAAGCATTTTCTCTGCTGACTCTATATACTACTAAACTTTTACATTTACTATAAAAACTATTGTTTTCAAATGGCCCTCAAATGATTGTTGTGTTTTTTTGTAGTGATTCGTAAATGTTTTTCATGAGTCAACAAAGGGTGTTGTATTTGTCTCCCAATGAAAATGTTGCGCTGTTGTATTCTGTATATTTTTTTGCTACTTCATCTATATGTTTTGTATATTCATCATGTATAGTCCGATATTCGGTATATTTTTTTTCTATTTCACTTGCTTGTTTGCCTGTGGGATCATTGGCTACACTAGTAATATAATCTCTTCGCTCTTTTCCTGTAGGATCTGGCTGTAATCCGTAGGCCAATTTTTGAATTCCATCTAATCTTCTCATAGTCACATCCAAGAGGTGATCAAATATATACGCACTTTCTGGAAAATTTCCTTTCGGTAGTGTCATTTTTTCTTCTGGTGAGCATAAACTGGCCTCTACCCTTGTACAACAATAAGCTTTAAGATTTATCAGTACTTGAGTAAGTGCCATTTCTGGAATTATTTGTTTGTACTCAAAAGACTGGTAGTTGTTTACTTTCCCATTAAAATTTCCACTTATTACTAGGTTGCAGTCGTTGGCAAACACACTAGTGATAGTTAAACAACTTATAACGACGATAAGGACTACTATTTTTTTCATAATACATATCAACTAAATAAATATACGTATTGATGGTAAATTTTATGGAGTTTTGATCTGTAGTACTAGTGTTGCTATGGCTTTATTAGACTGATCTTTGATGACAAGTGTAGTTTTTTCTGTGGGTTTATCAAATATATATTCTCCTTTCAATGAACTGGTATATATTCCTGGAATATATATTGCTCCTTTATTATTTGTATATATAATACATTCATTAGCTTTGTTTTTGATGCAATAGCCATTTGTAAAATCGCCAAATTCTTTATCTTTGAGCTGAAGTATTTCGTATTCTGGTTTCCCTTGATGAAGTTGAATTTTGCTTATAGTTTCTATGGGTAGTATTATTTGGAATACTACTGTATTTGTCGTAATGTCTTTTATCTCAATGATAGGAATATGTGCGGTGAAGCTTACATTTGTTTTGATGGTATTTTCAAATCATGGATTGATATGTATTTCATTTGTTTGTTTGTTTATAGTTGCTATTTCTTTCCCTTGATTGTTATATAATCCAATATCATTGCCTATAGTAAATATTCCTCCTGTAATTATTGTTTGTTTAGGAGAAAGTGAAAATCATCAAAGATCGTTTTGTTTAGAACCTTTAATATCATTTCGTAATCCATTTCTTAGCCTTTGGAAAATAACCATTCCTTCATCAAGGTCATTACTTATTTTGGCTATGATGTCTGCTGTGTTTTTTCCACTTTTTTTTAGATCAATAATTTCTATGTTTGGTGTATTTATGTTTACGGTAATAGTTTGTTTAGTAATGTTATTGTTTTGATCTATTGCAATAAAATCAATATGTTGTTGTGTAGGTCATGAAAAAAATAATCATTTCATGTCGATTGTTCCTGTCTGAAATTGATTGGTCTTTTCTCCTATGATTTTTCCGTCTTTTTGAATAATCATTTTACTAACTACGACATTATCTGTCCGTTTTGCGGTAAGCGTATATGTGGTGTTGATATATCATTCATGAACAATTCCTGTGCTTATGATTTCTTTTGTAAGATCTCTTGATAAAATAATGTCTCCGACAGGAGCAGTAGTATCACCTAAATTTTGCATACCTGCGACGGTTTGATTGGATCGTGGAGAGGATTTTTTATAAAAAGTAATATTTTTTCTTTGTGTATTACTCAATTCTTCTGGTGTGCTTGTAAGTGTTGCAATACTTGTATAAAGCCATTTTCTTGGTAAGTCTTTAAGGGTAATATTGATCTTTTTTTGTGCTTGATCGTAATATTCTACTGCTAAAATAGTGTCTCAAAGTTCTAGGTTTATTGATTTTTTTTCAAAATTTTCGTCAATTGTTATTAATCATTTTTTATAATCACTATTTTTGGGTAATGCTACTATGTATTTTTGTTGTTGTTTTTTTCATAAAAAATCTCGAAAACTTTTGGGAGTATCTTTTTCATCTATTTTTGTGCTGACTTTGAGTATATACCCATCTACTGTTTCTCCTTTTATTTTGCTATTTTCCCATGATAACTGAAGCTTGTCAAATGTTTGTCCATCGGTTCTCATATTTTTTACTTCTTTATTTTTGTCTATTACTTTGATCGTTATATCATTGATGGTTATATATCCATACACATCTGTATTGTCTTGAAGCTGTTTGTTTGATGTGATTGCTCGATTTCGGAAGTGTTCACTTTCATACGTGTAAAATTTATTATAGTATGTTGTTAGTTCATTGCTTCCAGGCGAGAAATGTTCTGTCTCTTGATTTGCATATTTGACGTAAATAGTATTGGTATCGTACATTAAAATATCAGATTTTTTATCATTGTTGAGGTCGTAATTTGTCGTATATGTCTTTTGTACTTGCTCTAATTGTGGTGTAGATATAATCGTATTTATCATGTTTTTGTCGCCACTATTGGACTCTATAAATACTCCTTGTACATATGCCGAAATATCTGTACTATATTTACTTTCTGCATTAGTGGAACAATTGGTACATGTTGTTGCGGTCGATAGTGGTGTATCTGTATAAGCAAGCAATGCTGTGTCAATTTTTTGTTTGGTAGTTTCTAAGTAATTTTTGGATTTGTTGTACGTTGTTTTAGTCATATTTAATTTCTCTGATCCATCGTTGTTGATAGCATCAAGATATCCTTGCACCATTTTTTTATTGAGGGTGAGATATGTTTTCGTTGGATCTTCTTGCGATTGTAAGATGTTTTTTGTCGTGGAATCTATAGTTAAAATCGGTGCTTTGAGCTGTGTAGATGAAGTTTTTTCATCTACTAAAACAATATTGTCTTTATGTGCTTTGATAAATTTGTCATAATTTTTTATTTGTTCTTGTAGTGCTTTATGCTCTTTGATTGTTTGCTGAATTATTCCTTTACTAATATTTTCTACTTGCTGAATTTCTTTTGTTGCGGGTAAAATCGTTGCATTGTTTTCTATCATGGCTAAAATAGTATGTACCTTATTATACATGCTTTTGTCTGTCAATGTGCTTCTTTTGAAAAGAAGCAATCATTGTTTTAATTGATTATATGCAGTAGTATACTCTATCATACCGCTATCATTATAACTATTGAAATTGATAGTTTGATCAAAGTTTTCGATAGGATTTAAAATCCCTGTCACAATAAAGTTGTTGTTTGCTTTATCTGTTATTTTATCTACAGTTTTTTGTGTTGGTGCTTCAATTTCTTTGGATACAAATCTATTTGCTGTTTGTGCAATTGTATTGAACACATCATATACTCAGTCAAAATTGAATTTGAGTGTGGTATATGCATCCATTTTGTAATCAAATCACTGAAGAGGAGGATCATTGAATTTTGTTGTCAGATCAAAATAATCAAATATTGGCACATTCCACGTTCTTTGTGTTATCTGCTCAACTTTCCCTTTTACGCCCTTTTCTCCCACAAGACCGATTCCTCATTTAACAATACAAAAAACTTTTCCAATAAATGTGGCTACTTTTAAAATACCATTGATTTCTGGTATGATTTTTGGGATTTTTGGTGCAGGTGGTAGCACTGGTAAATCCATTTGGATACTTGGAATAAATGATGGCGGTTCTGGTAATGTTGGTGGTTCTGGAATGACAGGAATTGTAGGTAACGACATGTCTTTGAAAAAGTTACTATCTAGTCCATACAAAATATTCCAATCAATCTCTATGGTTGGTGGCTCTGGTAGGTTTGGTATTTGTGGTAATGGTATTTTTGTAGGTACAAAATTTATTTTTGGTAATACAATATTCATGCCAAGTTCTATATGTGACATATCCATATAAATGTTTGGTATTTTAAATGCTGGTATGGGAAATATTGGTAATTTTGGACAAAGGAATGATAGACTACATGAAAATGAACCATAATTATCATTGCTACATTTGCTACATTTTTCTGATCGATTTACAGAAAAATCTATCACGGCTTGCCATGTTTTTATAGATCCAACCAATAAAGTAAGTGCATCTACATATTGAGAAAACCTATTGGCATTTGTACTTGTCCATGAAGTAAGCGAACCTATATAATCGGAAAGTAATGCAGATAATTCTGTCAGATATCTGTCTGAAATATGTGTTCGTTCGTAAAGCTGAGTAGGGAATTGTTTATATTTTTCTAAAACATTGATGTTTTGTTTTACTGATTTGATGATTCCAGCACTATTTTCTCTAAAAGTGATAAATTTCTTTGATGATGCTTCTATATCCTTGCATTTTGCTATTTGTGCTTCCGTTTTGTTGACAGTTTGACATAGAGCTAATGCTCTATTGAGCATATCTGTCCATTCTTCTAAAATTTTTGTATTTTTTTCCCATCGTAGTTGTAAGTAATTTGAATATTTGTTTACATCATCACTGGTGAGCGCTGGTATTTTGATGTTTATATCTTTGGTATCTATGTTGACCAATGGTACTTCGCTAAACATTTGTTGAATAGCTTCAAATGGATTTTGTCCTATTTGTTGTGAAATATTGTTGAGCTGTTGTTTAGAATATATTTGTGTTGCGTCATTTAATTCTCCTGTTCCTATGCCTTTTCATTTTGTACTTCCTATATATCATTCATTGCTGTCTTGTTGATTTATAGTTTTGTATGTCTCTGAAAGGTTTCAAATTTTATCAAATCATTGAAATACGGTGCTTAAATCAGGAAGATCAAGCTGAATAGTCATTTTGGTCAGATTATTTTGAATATATTGGATTTGTCTAGTAGACCAGTCTTGTACCATGCATTTTACTAGCCCTTTAGTTTTTGCACCTACAATTTTGTTGGTAATTTTTTCTCACTTTTTAAGTTGATATCCTTCTTGTAGTTGTTCGTTTGTATTTCCATAGTCTTCCGCTGCTGATATGTGTATGGGGTCCTGATCTATAGTGATTAGTCCTCCAAAATTTCCTTGTGGAATAGCGGGTTGATAATTTGTTTTGGATGATTCTGCAGTATTTTCAAATGAGGAAACTATTTGAAAAGGGGAACTTGCAGTATTGCTTGTTATCGTTTTTTCGTTGTTTTCTACAAAAACTATTGTATTTCCTATCTTGGGTGGATTGTTGCATGTGCCTTGTCCAGCTGCATTTATCATACTTGATCCAAGACTTTCGGTAGTTGGGGTATTTAGGTTTGCTCCTGTTTTTGTACATGTTGTCAGTGGTGGTAATGCAAAAACAACACAATTTCCTCCCATATCTCTAAATGGTTTTGGAATAGCTTTACCTACACTATATGGACCGAAACACATTGCCATACCAAGTCATAAGGTCAGTGTAGGTACTACATATAATCTAAATTGTGATCACCAAGTTCCTCATTTTATCCCTAGTAAAAAATCATCTGTTGGTCCTTTGAATGGTAATCCAAAAATACCTGGTATCGGTAAATAGCCAGCTGGACTTGGGTATTTCCCTGGAATAGTAAGAACAGGAAGTCCTTTTCCTATCGTTTTGTTGAGTGTTTGAAATAATGGTGCTAGTGGATTTGGTGCTTTTGGTACACATCCAAATACTTGATAATCTCCTGGCGCTAAAAATGCTTGATTGAAAGGTACAGGTACTCATGAACAACTTGCAGATCATCATTTGCCTAGAGTAAATCATTGACAGAGTCATTGGAGTGTTGTATCTATTTTTTTGGAAACTTTTGTAGTAGCTTTGTCTATAAAACTTGTGTCGATATTTACGGATAGTCATCATTGTGACGTACTTGTAGACAGTAAATTTTCTATACTTCGTGGTTCTAAAGTATCCATTCCTGGTAAATTAGAAATATTTTCAAGATTATTGGTGTTGCTTATTTGGTCGATCAACCCATTGATTTGTGTGGTTTGTGTTTTTTGTGCTCAACTGTTATAATTATCAATTTCTGTTTGAATATCATCATATATTTGTGCATAGGTTCTTTTGTTTTGAGTCTTCTCGTTGAAAAAGATAATCCTATTCTTTTGGCAGGAATCCGTACTATTTGTTATAATGTCTGGATATGTGTCTTTATATTTTTTAAGTTTGATTGCATCTTGATCTTGAATATCAATTTTTGTGGTTGATACATTTTGTTGATAGATTGCTTTATATGAAAAACTAATTTTTTCTCCTGAACTGAGCTTTATGTTGTCGATAATAAATTGATATCATTCAGGTCAATTTCGATCGATATTGATTCATCATGTGTTATTATTTATAAACACAAAAGAATTGATTTTGTTGGCATCATCCTTTATTATTTTTCGAGGTCATTTGATCTGATCTATATACGTAAGTTTATTATTATACTTTTTGGAAATAATTGTGGTTTTGATGACCACCTCATCGTTTTGTCTTAAAATGCCTCAGTTTATGTCTACATATTCTTTATAAATGCTTACCGTATCGTTGTTTTCATTGATAGGAAGGTAGGTTATTTCTTGAGGATCGTGAGACTCGTATATAGGTGCTGAGGTGAGTGGGTTGTCTACATATGCCAGTTGTTTAGCTCCTTGTACTATATATATATCGTTGTTTGCTACCATGTTTTTGATGTCGTTTATGGTGGTGTTTTTTAGCGTTTCCATTTGTGATTGAGACATATTTGCTGTAGTATCTGTAGATTTATCATCTACTTCTTCTTCAATTCATTCACTAGGTATTTCCATGCCTTTTCGATGTATCAAACTATTGTCTTGAATATATCGATCACTATTTATTTTGATACCAAAACGTTTTATAATTTTGTAATTGTTTTTTTGTCTTGTATATCGATGTTCATCACATGTTCAGGATACAGAAGAAAGGTAATTTGCGCCTTGGTTTGAGCTTCAGCCATAAAAAATTTTAATATCCTGTAATTGATCGTTTGTTATGATGTCAAGTTTGCCATCTTTGTCCATGTCTTCTACGAATAATTGATTGATCGTTGAAAAATCATCAGGAATAGTATTTTTTGTGTTTGGTTCTGCATTGATATTTAAACATATGTTTTTTCCATCTACGGTAAATGTTCCCTTATCATTGAGATATACTATCCCTTTGTTGTCGGTAATAATTACTATATCTTCATACCCATTTCCATCTACATCACCTACTTTGATATCTTTGATGGCTTCTGCTATAATCATAATTTCTTGTAAGTTTTTGTATGGAGTCGTTCCTCCATAATTTTTTAATAATTTAATTACTCCATCTGTATAGACAACTAGAAGATCTTTTGTTCCATCTTTGTTGAAATCTATAGGAAGTACTTTGAATATCGTTTTGTTTGGGTCTGTATAAATTGTTTGTCAAATAGCTGCATCAAAATCTGTATTTGGTATATTGGTGTTTTTTTCTCTTCTTTCAATTAAGGGATCTCAAAAATTTATTAAAAATTGAGACCCGTATGGTAACGTAGATGCTCACACCGATGTACCGTTGGCAAAGTTGGAAATATTTTTGAAGTTGTTGGTAAATCCTATACCTAATAATCCGTCAGCGCTATCTTCGATAGATTGATATCATTGTTTGGTAAAAGCACTTGCAATACTATAAATTCCTAGTCATTGACTATTGGTAGATCATTCACTAAATACGCTTGTTTTGCCGTAAATGATTGGGTCTTGAATATCAATATTTGGTCAATTTTCTGCGATTGTATCGTTGTTCCAGATCAGTAATTTTCCTATGTTTTTGCCATTGAAAGTCATTGTATATGTGTTGATGTCTCCTATTTTTTCATTGTCTGCTGTGATGATAGTACTTGGGTGTATAGTGTTTTTTTTGAGATCAAATATATCTATTCCGTTTATGCTAATCTTGGATGTATCTGATTTATTGCCTGTAATAATACTATCAGTGGCTTCTGGGATATATATTATGGTATTTTCATTTTTTGCAAACGTATAGACTGCTCAACTATCGGTAATATTTTTTATGGTGAAATTTTTACTTTTCCCTAATACTATTTTTGCTACTTCTGGAACAATTGCTACAATGCTTTTATTTTCTAGTGTCAGGGTATATGGCGTAGTGTTTATATTTGTAATTTGTCCATTTGGACTCACAATATATTGTACTTGTTTTATTTTGTTTGGATCAATAAGTTGTGTCGTAGTAGCTAAGAGCTTATTAGATTGATTGGTCATAGTATTTATAATTTTGTTGTTTTCAGAAAAATATCCCCGTTGATTTCACCAATCTGTTCCAAACAAATTGAGGTATAGTATGTTGAGTTTTTCTTTTGGTATCAAACTTTCTTGGACAATAAACTTCTCATATCATGGTATTTGATCTGAAAGTGTTCTGTCTTTTATATATCCAAATATATATCATTCACCTCCTGGTGAAGTAGCGTTTAATGTATATGTATACTCAGTTCCTGTGTATATAAATTCAGTGGTATTTATTTTTGCTGCTCCAATGACTCAAAGTTTGATAGTTGTTGGTTTGATGACTTTGTTGTTTCGTGTGTCTACAACTTGTATCGTTCATTTACTTTGATTTGTCGTTGTAGTATCCATTTTGCTTTTTTCTAGTGTAAGGAGAACTGTCTTTGCTACTCCTGGATTTACATTAACAGGTATAATGATAGGATCAATGCCTGGAATTTTTATGGTTACTGTGTCATTTCCAGCTTTGAAATTTGGATATAATGTTATATTTATTTTTCCATCTCTAATAATAAAATCACTTGTTGGGGAAAATTTTGTTGACGTTACCTTTCATGGAAGCAATAATCATTTACTAGCTGTAATGTTTGCTACGGTATCTAAAGTATTACCATTTTTGTCTTTAACCGTAATAGTAAAACTGGGAAGATTTTTTGTGTTGATGTGAGTATTACCATTACTTTCTTGATAGTGAATCTCTGATTCATCTTTTGGGAGGTCAAACGTAATTTTTGGTTTATCGATGGTTACTATTCATTTGGCAACAATTATTTTTTTTTGTACTATCTTGGTGGACGGTTCTGTATTTTTTATTAAAAGATTTTGTGTGTTTGGAGTAACGGTAATAGTAATCGCTTTGTTTTCTTGTGGAGTTTTTGCCGTAGATATTGGTGCTTGATATATAAATCCAGCTTTAAGAAAATTATCAAACTGTATGCTGGTATTTGTGCTGGTGCCATCATACAATTCTCCTTCTCAACTTAGCACACTGATAGTATATGCTTGAATATTTTGTCCTATACTATTTCCATATTTATCTACTGCGTTTACTACAATAGGTATTTCAGCCCCTTGCATTACGATATCTGTAGGGGATTGAAGTGTTATTGTCTTGATCGGTCATGGAAGGATATTTATAATTTCTTGTTTGGTAATGCATGTGGAGCCCGCTGTAGGACAAAATTCTATATTTAATGCTGTAGTTCATGCTTTTTTTTGTTTGACAATAATATCAAATATATATGCTTCTGTGTTTGGATTGTAATATTCTTGAGCTTTTTTTATACAAATATTTTCACTGAGAACTTTTCACTTTCTGCTTATCCCTACACAGTTGTCTCCTGTTCATGCTATTTTTATATTACTATCTCATCTATTTTGACTCATTCCTATTTTTAATTGACTATTTTCCATGCTGTCTATGTCAATAATAGTCTTGTCTATGTCTATTATTGCATCATTATTATATCCCTTAAGTGTATCTTTTATATTTTCTGGTGCCTGATCAATGATGGTATCATTATTGGGACTTTTTCGTTGTGCTCCATATTGTTTTCGCTGATTTTGCTGTGTCTGTGTGGTACTTGTTATATCTTGAGGTGTGCTTATAATAACTGGTCCTAGAGCGTTTTTGAATCCAATTTTTATAGTACCTGGTTTTTTTAGTACTTGTGCTAACCAGCATTTCATAGCTTTCATTCGTGGTGACGTGAATGTTTTGATATCAAAAAGTAATGCTGTGCCTTGTGGGTCAACTCATTCACAGCTACTTATTTGTGCTTGCGCAATGTCTGAACTATTGCTAGCTTCTTTATATGTATTTACTGGGGTTTTGACTAGAGTGCTTGTTTTTTGTTGTATATTTTGAATTTGTTGAATAAATGCAGGTATGGATTGCGAGGAAATATAATCTTCCCCGTCAGAATTGATATATCCTATTTCATATCCTGTTATGTTGTATATAGGAGTAATAAACTTACCTTGATTGTTTCCTTCTGTAAGATAGGTTTCTACTATATTGTTTATTTTATGATTTATATCAAAACTATTTTTTATTTCTTTCATATCTGTCATAACGTTTTCTTGTTGCATTCTTTTTGGCCATGTACTATTTTGGTAATAGAGTACTTTGGCGATCATATCAAGTTTTTGATCACGTGTTTCTGGTTTGGATTGTCCGTAAATATACGTTGTTCCATATTTTTTTTCTAAAGTATCGAGATATGATACGAGCTGATCTATAAAATATTCGCTTGATAAAAGTTGATATTGATGTGTACTTGGGTCAGCCAATGGATCTATTTGTCTCAAAAAAGTGAATTGGTTGTTTCGTGTTTGGTATCGTTGATTTCTTTTTTCTGTCTGTGCTTGTAAAAGTGCATTGTATGTTTTTGTAATATTGAGTAAATATGATTTGATAGCTTCTCTGATTTCTCTTGGTGTTTTGAGTGTAAGTATAGTATCTGTTTTTTTATAAATCTCTACCTCGTAAAGATTTGGATAGTTGAACTGAACTAGATCTCAACCTATACCTTGAAAAGTAATATTTCTGATATTATCAATCGGTCTATCTTGTGTTGTCAGATTCATGCCTTTATTTTTTTCTTTTTTTTCTGAATTTGTAGAAACTGTAAAAGTTTCCATGCTACTTTTGATTTGAGTTATTTCCTTGAAAAGGTCCAGTTGTGAAAATGTTTGATGTATTTCGACAAATGGTTGGACTTTTGTGGAAACTCCTTGTTCATTTTTGTCTCCTTGATATTCACCAATTTTTTTTATTTTTTCGTTAATATCTGCTATGTCATGCTGTAGTGTGGTTATAATATCGTCTAAAACAGTACATATTGATTGATAATAATTTGCTGCACATCATCTTCCTGATTGTAACGCTGCTATAGCGATTTTTTTGTCTTGTATAGCTGTTAGACTGTTTGATATATCCTCAATAGTATTATAAATTCCTCGTGATTGAATAAATGTTGATTTGAGGTTGTTGGTATTTGTTGTAATATGTGATAAGTTTTGTGTAATGTTTGTTTTCCATGTGTCAAGGATCTCAACATTTTGGTTTTTGAAATATTGTGTTTGGATGATGTCGGTGAAATCAAATTGCACATTGTTTATATTGAGTGCAGTTATGTAGTTTAATAGTGATTCTAGTCCTGCATTAATTTTTTCTATTCTTCATGATATTTCTGTAATTTTTGCTGAAGTAATATTTTTTTCCCTTCGTTCTTGTGCTTTTTTGTTTGTTTGTGTTACGTTGTATGATAAAAGCGATGAAGGGTTGAATGTAGTAATTTCTTGTGTCCCTTTATTTCCGGAAGCAATAATTGTTTTTATCTGATTGAGGTTTGTTATGACTCATGTAATATCGTTACTTTCTGTTCCACTAAATGTATTGGTTGTAGAGATAATATCGTTTTTGGTTTGTATAAGATTGGTCATGACATTGGTATAAAACATTTCTAAGTCAGATCCATCTTTAAACGTATATCTTTCTGTATCGGATATTTGGTTTCGTGTAGGTGATATATTTTTGATCCTAGAATCAATCGTTTTGTACGTATATATGTTTCCGTTGCCTCAGCATTCACCTGGGTTTACTTTGTAAAGTACTGCTTTCCCACCATATACGATGTGATTTGGCATTATGTTGAATTGCGTGAAAAAATTTGTTTGTTCGTCTGTTTTTGGTGGATTTGCTTTCCATGTAGGAGCATCTCCATTTCCTGTGGGGAGCTGGTTGGTAAATATGACAGTACTTCAATTGCTCATAGGATTTGCGATCAACGACAATACGTTATTACTTCCGAATTGAATATCTCCTACACCAAATTTTTTTTGTATCATGCTCGTATACGTCGCAATTGATTTGTATGAATTTGCGTTTGCTTGTGTGGTGTTTACTTTTTTTGCTCCAGCTATATTGTATATGGGAGATATTGCATTTTTATATTCATAATTTTCGAGTGTTTGGCTTGTGGAGTTTATATTTAATGGTGATGCTCCTCATCGGTTTCTTTGTGCAAAGCCTGTCAAAGATTCACATCATCATTGTTTGTTTGGATCGGTACTATCACATTTATTTTCTACTGCACTATCGTTTTTTGCTCGTGATCTTGGTTTTATACAAATATTTAATCGTTTCCATCATAAGAAATATTGGTTGCATTTGAGCTGTCGGAGACTTTGTTTGTTGGTTTTGTATTTGGAGTATCGTTCCAATTCTTCTTGTGTATTGCTAAAATCATATCATCTATTGGCTTCAATTTGAGTCGAAAAGATGGTGTATGATCCTCCTATAGATTGGAGTGGTTTCGTGATATTTTGTCCAGAAATTGTGTTTAAGTTTTGAAATGTTCCTTTGTATATATTGGTATCTTCTGCACTCGTAATCCTGTTGGCGTTTTTTCCGAAAAAATAATTTTCGTAATAATTGTATGTTTTCCATGTACATTTTTTTTGTAGTGTTCATTTTTCCTGTCCTTCAAAATCTAGCTCACTGACTGTAATAGGTACGGTTACATAATATTTTTCTTGTTGTATTTTTGTGTTGAGTCCACTTTCTAATGCATCATTTATTTGAATAAGTAGTGGCTGTATATTGTTGTCTAGATCTCCTACTATTCGGTTATCTTTTTGTATAATTTTTTCTGTTGTAGAACTATATTCTGGAAAAGTTTCTCATTCTGTTGTTTTATACCATCTTGCTAGTCCTGCGATATTGTCTTTGATTTTGGACAAAAACTGTGAGCTTATCAGTCCATCATAGCTTTTTAGCATTTCTTGCGTACTGGTTTTGAGTGCTAATGTAGGGATATTTGCTGGTATTTGTGTGGTCAATATTTTTGCTGTATCATTTCTAGAAGCTATGTCTTGACTATATTTTTTTAGGTCTTGATCTTGTGTATCTTGTAGTGCATCTTGAAGATCGTTACTTATCGCAAGTGTACTTTCATTGTGTTCATCTTTTAAAATATTGAGTAATGTATTGTTAAATCTATGATATCCTATATCTTCCGAAAAAAGCAAACTGTTGATGTAATATTTTGTATTTTCTGGTATAAAATATTTTTTTGTGCCGATAAAGTCATCGTACCAAATAGCTTTGTCAATAAATGTCGTCGGACTGGTATAATATTTTTTTACTTTATCAAAAAAACTATTATATTCTGATATTTTTTCAAACTTTATCATTCCATGTCGGAGCTCTGCTTGACCATTTGGATTTCCATTGTCTACAAAAAACTTTTTGTTGGTGTCGTAGACAAATTGTTGTTGTTCAAAATCTACGTATGGATAGATGCTTGGATAAATAAACCCATTATTTTCTACTACAGGGAGTGGAATATCTCATATTAATATAGTTCCAATAAGTTTTGAACTTTCGTCTTTGAGTCCCTCAAAATACATATTTTCTAACATTTGAGAAATTTCATGTGCTTTGAATGTTTTTGTGTCAATTGGAAAAACTATTGCTTTGCTGTTGGCTATTTTTTTTTGGATATAGCTAGTTGTATATCGTACGAGATTGGTTTTGATGTCTTGATATATATTTTTGTCTACAAAAATTGCTACAAGATTTGTAGTACTAGGGTTTTCTGCTGCATATACTTTTTTTCGGTCTACGAAAATTGTGTTTTGTAAAAGGTAAGATATTCAATATATCGTCAGCAATATTCGTACACTAATTTTTTGAATTGAATTCATAGGTAAGAAGCCCAATTTTAAATATATTTACATACACAAAAAATATAGATGCTTCATCATAAGAAAAATAGAGTAAAAATAAACAAAAAATTGCTCTTTTCTTATATCCAAATTGGCTTTTTGTGATACAATATTGCTAGTTTTTTCCTTCTCGTTCTTGTAAAAATTCTTCCAAAAAGTTTTTGACGTAGTTGTGTCTATGCTCTGCTAGTTGTTTAGCTGTTTTTGTGTTCATTTTCTCTTTGATGAGTAACATTTTTTCATAAAAATGATTGATTGATGGTCATTTATTGTTTCTATATTCTTCTTTGGTCATATGTAAATTTGGTTGTATCCCAGGATTGTATATCTCTCTATTTTGGCTTCATCCGTAATTAAATGTTCTCGCAATACCTATAGCTCACAAGCTATCCAATCTGTCTGCATCTTGTACAACTTCAAGTTCTGGAGAAAAAAACTTTTGTTCAAAATTTCCACCTCCAAACGATATATTACTAATAATTTGTTGTACATGTACTATTATGCTTTCTTCTACTTGTAACGATTCTAAAAATTCTTTTGCTACTCTTGGCCCAACGGAATCATCTCCATGGTGAAATTTTGCATCAGCTATATCGTGCAAAAGTGCTCATAGCTCTACTATCAATATATCTACTTTTTCTGTTTGTGCTATATGTTTTGCCATATTCCAAACTCTATAAATGTGCCATCGATCATGTCCTCATTCTGCATCTGCTAAAGTTTCTTTTACAAATTCAATGGTTTTTGTAATAATTTCTTGATTTTCCATGAGTTTTACAATTATAAGAGTAAAAAAATTGAGTGGTATTTTTAGCTTATCCATTGATAATCATCACTCCGTCGTCAGGGTCTAATTGAAGAATTTTATAATTGATTTGCTTTTTCTCTAAATATTCGTATAATGATGTCAACTTGTTATGATATTTGATCACGTCATCTATGACAATAACTGTGTGTGGTGAACTTATTTTCTCAATAATTTCCATATATTCACCATATTGGTTCTTTTGGCCATCGATAAATATAAAGTCCGTAGACGCTTGTCTTTTGGCCGATCATGTTTGCATCAATTTTTTGATAGGAGCGTAGCGAATATCAAATGGATAACTGATGCTATTGTAACAATGTACCTGTTTGCTATTTTGTAAACCCTCTTGATATGCGGGATATGAAATCTCAAATGAAACAATCTTCCCTCCCCATGTATCGAGTAATTGTCCCATATATATACTACTATATCCCACAGCACCTCAAATTTCTACACATATCTTTGGTTTGTATTTCCTCAATAGTTTTGACAAAAACTTTTCTGTAGCCAAACTTATGATAGGAATTCTTCTGCTCTCGCAGGACTTTCTTAGCTCTTTTAGACTTCCCATTTTATTTACTTTATTACTTAAAAAAACATTTAACTCTGTAATGAGCTCGCTCTGCTCGCGTACTACATCGTAATGTGCTACGCGTAATGATGCATTACAATATATTACGATTAATTACATTTTATTATTAATAATTATTATGAACGAAACAAAAACACCCTTATTACCATGACAAAAACCCATTATGCCAAGACCGTTTTCACAAAAACCAATTGTCACTCAATCACCAAAACCTGTACAACTTGTACAACCAGCTGTAGTTAAGCCTGTTATTTTGCCAACTACTTGATCAGTTGCACCTATGCAATGAAATCTCTCTATTGATTTTACCAAGAAAAACAATGTAAAAACTCCCTATAGAGGCAAAAAGCCAAATCATCCTGCAGGACCCAAAATGACTTCAGAAGCTTTTCTTCGTCATAGAGTTTCTCCTATCAAATCTCTTGTTGATGATCCTAAAAAACTTATCAAAAAAGATGAGATTCCTGTCAGAATCATCCCTCTTTGAGGGCTTAATCAGATAGGTATAAACATGACTTTAATCGAATATAAACATGATATAATTATTGTAGATGCAGGTATTGAATTCGCTTCTGTAGAAATGCATTGAGTCGACTATATTATTCCAGATATTAGTTATCTTGTCAAAAATAAAAAAAATATTAGAGGAATTTTGATTACTCATGGACATTTGGATCATATTTGAGCACTCAAACATATCCTCAAAGATCTCGATTTCCCTATTGTATATACTACACCTTTGGCTTTGGGACTTATTAGAAAATCTCTTGATGATAAAGACAATAAACAACTTAAATATAAAATTGTAGATCCTGATATGGATATTATTAAGCTTGGTTGTTTTACTGTTGAGATTTTTAGAGTAAATCATAGCATCCCAGAGTCTTTGTGATATTCTATTTATACTCCTAAGGGCATGATTGTCCATGCAGGAGATTACAAAATTGATCATACGCCTTCTATTGATAAGCCTGCTGATATAGGTAAAATTTCAAGAATTGGTCAAGAGGGCGTGAGGGTATTTCTTTGAGAAAGTACTAATGCTACTAGGTCATGACACTCTGTTTCAGAAAAAGTTATTTGAGATAATTTGGATGGTATTATTAGAGATTGTAAAACAAGGATGATTATCTCTACTTTTGCTTCTAATATATGAAGACTTATCCAAATCATTGAAGCAGCAGTTAAGTACAATAGAGTAGTCTTTCTTGCAGGAAGATCTATGATAAATAATGTCAAACTTTGTCAAGAACTTGGCTATATTAGAGTCCCTGATCATATGATAAGACCTGTTAACCCAGATATTCAACAAATGCCAGATCAACGTGTGCTTGTATTGTGTACTTGATCTCAAGGTGAAGAATTTAGTGCTCTTATGAGGATGTCTAGTAAAACGTATAAAGATTTTGAGCTTAAACCAGCTGATGCTGTGCTTTTGTCTAGTCATACTATTCCTTGAAATGAAAAAGCAGTTATTGGTATGATCAATGATTTAGTGGCTATTGGTGTACAACTTATTGATGATCATTCTCTCGATGTGCATTCATCTGGTCATGGATATCAAGAAGATATCAAAATGATGCTTGCTATGCTCAAACCAGAATATTATGTCCCTGTCCATGGAGAACCATTTATGAGACATGCTAATAAAAATATTGGACTTTCTATGAATATTCAAGAACAAAATATTCTTTTGCTTACCAATGGTCAAGCAGTAGAAATGTATGACAATATCCTTATGGTTGGAGATAAAAAACTTAAATTAGATACTATTATGATTGATGGAAAAGGTCAAGGACATCTCTCTGGCGAATATGTCATGAAAGCTCGTGGTATTATGGCAGAAAATGGAATTGTTTCTTTGATTTTCAAGATTGATACTAAAAGCAATGAACTCGTAGGAAATATCCAGATTGAATCTAGAGGTTTTGTCTATTCTAGTGAGGTGAAGACTATCCATACTCAGATTGTAGAATTTGCTAGAGCAAAATATAATGAACATCAAAAAAAACGTATGGATATAAAAGATAATCTTAAGCAAATAAAAGAGGATCTCGGTGATTTTATAGAAAAAATAATCGGAAGAGTCCCTATGTTGCTGCCAATGTATGTATATATTAATAGAGAAGCACAAAATGCTTCAAATGATGTCACTCCAGATGAAGCAGTGGTTGGTATGACTTTGGATGAACAAGGATATGATGACTAAATAACCATGATAATTACTACGTATACATCTTAAATTGCAATATCATCGTATATCTATATATTCCTTATTATATGTGCTTTTTACTTTCTTATTCTTTTTTATGAGAAATAATTATAACCATACTTTGACGTGGTCGACAACTAGGATTACGGTTTTGGAATATTGTAACAAAAAATATTACCTCAACTATTATCCTTTTTCTCTGAGAAATCTTAATGAAGAAGTATGGCTTACAACACTTTTGCTCAAAAATTTAAAAAGTATTGATATGCGAGTAGGAGAAAAAACACATCATTTATTGTCTGATTATTTGAGAGCGTTGAAGAAATGACCAGTCACTAATGAGGAAATTCTATTGTTTAAAGATGCTATTGTCTCTGAAATGAAAACAGAATTTGAAATATCTAAACTTAGAGATTATACTTCGTATGATAGAGATCAAAAATTTGGACTTTCAGAACATTATTACGGAGAAGATGTAGATCAAAAATTTGAGGATGCTATCAAAAAGGTGCTTCATAATCTTGATGTTTTTTTGGAAAGTGATTGGAATCAAAAAGCACAACATTATTTCAAAACAGCTAAAACGATTTATGTGGAAAATCCGAGAGAAAAAGATTTTGATGGTATGAAAGTAGATTTACGTGCTATCCCCGAATTGAAATGAGTAAATGTCATGGCGGCTCCAGATTTTGGCGTAGTTTTTTCTGATAATAAATATCTTATTATTGATCGAAAAACTGGACAAGAAAAAATGGATACTGACGGTATTTCTGATCAGCTCAAAATCTACGCATTGAAACTCCTTTTGAAATCCAATATCGATATCGAAAAAGTAGAAATAGAAGCATATGAGGTGTATCTTCCAAGTCTTCATCAGATTGGTGGAAAAATAGAAAAAGCAGATATTGATTATATTGTCCAGAAATTAAAAGAAGATGTAGAATTTCAAAAACAATTCCTTGTAGATAATGATATCATTAAGAATCAGCCACTATCTCCAGACCACTTCCCAAGAACTAATAGCGCAAAAAAATGTGCGAGCTGTACTTTTAGGAAAGTGTGTGAAGACCTAAAGAATTTTGAATAAAAATCAAAATTCAACTAACAGTGAATAACTAATAGTGAACAGTGAATGAATTTGTATTAAT
>CAYRIQ010000003.1:0-9395 GCA_964424505.1 uncultured Candidatus Peribacteria bacterium
GATTTTCTAAAAATAAAATGACCTATAGAAACCTATCATATATGATTTATTATCTGACCAAGGATCAACGCGGGAGGCAGGATCAAATCACCTTATGACAGTCTCTATGCACTTCTTTATTCGGGAGAGAAACAATTGGTATATCTAGATAATCTTGAACTCATCAACACAGAAAGAAGAAAAATTCAAGAAAATATGTTCAAAGAAGCTGAAGCGATAGTTGATCTAGAAAAAAAGATATTGATAGCATATCATGAAGAATTTCATGAATGAATCGTCGGTATTGTTTCCTGAAGACTCACAGAAAAATATCATAAACCATCAATGATTATGAAAATCAATCAAGAAAGACAGATAGCGGTAGCTAGTCTGAGATGACCAGAATATTTTAGTGTCATCGATATGCTCAAAAGCCATGGAGATCTTTTGGAAAGATTTGGTGGACACAAATGTGCTGGATGATTAAGCGTAAAACTAGAGCATCTAGATGTCCTTATCCAAAAATTTAACGAATATTGTGAAGATTGTATCACGGACACTCATCTTATCAAATCCGTCAAAGTAGATACAAAAATATATGAACACGAACGAGATGATGAGGTCTTATCCAATATAGATAAACTCGCACCATTTTGAGAAGGCAATAAAGAACCAGTATTTCTCTTAGAAAATATCAGCATCCAAAAGATAGAAAAAGTAGGAACTAGAGGTAAGTGTCATCTAAAAATCCATGGTACATTTGGCAAGAAAAAAATAGTCGCTATGTTTCGATGAAAAGGAGATGAAGTAGAAGCGTTTATAGCACGCTATGCCCCACAGAACTGCGTAGGTCACGAAGCACCTGTTTCGTTGATCGGAAAAATCAGAAAAGATACCTTCAATGGATGATTTTATTTGGAATGAGCAGATATACAATAAGACTTCATCAATTAAAAATATAGTTAGCCTTGTAATTTACTGACTGATTTTTATGCTCACAAAAAAAAGAGTCCTCACGAGAGGATTTTTGTATTATTTAGTCATTAAACCGTTTATCATGCAAGATATCCAAAAAGAGATAGAACAGCTCAAAGAAAGAAACAAACGTGTAGAATCTGATAAAGCATGGGAAACAAGTATAGCAAGAAAAATAATAATCATGCTACTCACATACATCGTTATTGTAATTTTTTTATATACTGCTAGACTTCCTCAACCATGGATCAATGCAATTATACCGACAATAGGATTTATGATATCTACACTAGGACTATGAGTATTCAAAACATTACGACTTAAACACAAAAAATAATCTTTTAATCTTAATAATCTTTTAATATTTTAATCAATTCATGAATCAACAAGAAATAAATCAAATCAAAAGCATCATCATAAATATAGAAGAGAGAAAAAAATATATTCCTTATTTTTCAGATTTAGAAAACAATGAAACATTTGGCCCCATCTTTAAAGATAGTACATCAGAACAAAAAATAGAGATTCAGACAATTATAAACCAATATATTACAGAAAAAATAGAAAGCATGACCAAAACAAAATGATGACAACTTTTCAAAAGATTTTTTGAAGCATATAACGAATTATTTTGGCAATTTAGGATACTCAATGAACAAGAAAACAATACAAATGATTTCCAAAAAACTGGTAAACAAGTCGAACAAGAGATGTTTAAGCTCGAAGGAATATTGACTGAAAAAATGCTTAAACAAGAAAAATGACTCGATAAGGTGATCGACTCATTTTATAACATAGTATACACATTTTTTCCTAGATATAATCTTATAGATTAAACACTTAAGAAACGAAATGGAGAAAAATTCAATTATATTTCTGAACATGCACAACGTTTAGCTGGCTTCAATCATCCAAAATTACTATTCACTTATCTCATATTTGACCACCACTTTCTGCATAAAAGGGAGTACAATCAAAAATAAGGATTCTCTGTCATCATACTTCAAAATCCTTCAACAATTTCATTGTATCAGTTGCCATATTTTCATATCAAACAAACAATGTAGGTGGTAGTCATTGAAGATATGTTGACCAGTCAATGCCTTGCTTAAACATATCTTTGGATCATGCACGAGATCTTTCTTGTTGTGCTACCATCTCTTGTTCAAATCATACCATATCAACATTCAATCCTTGTTCTTCAAGTATTTCTTTAGTCAACTCTAGAGGAAAACCAAACGTATCATACAATGTAAACAAATCTTTACCTAAAATATTTTTTGTGGCAGATCACTTAATAAGTTCATCAAGCATTTTTTGTCCATGAGAAATGGTTTTTTGAAATTGATGAGTTTCTTTGATTAGAATAGCACTAATAACTTTAATATCAGTATGCACTCCCATCATATCATCAATAAGTTTTACAACATTGTTGATAAAATCATCGAAAATATGTTTAGATACGGGATTCAATAGCATAAAATTATAATACATTCTTCTAATCAATCTTCTCAAAACATATCATCTTCACTCATTGGAAGGGACAATATCATTGAATATCAAAAAAAATGCTGTTCTACTATGATCTGCTATAATTCTACATCTTCTTTCATGTCAGATATAAGAGACATCAAGTACTTTTTCTATTAAAGCAATAATAGGAGCAAAAATATCAGTATCAAACACAGTCTCTTTTTCTTGCAATACTTTAGACATCCTTTCAAATCCCATTCATGTATCAACATTTTTATTTTTTAATTTTATTAACTGACCTTTATCATCACGATAAAACTCCATAAACACATTATTCCATATTTCCAATCGATGTGATTCGTCAGTTTTTGGATTAGAACCTTCGGGAGGAAATTGAGTAGTTCCTACCCAATAAAATATTTCTGTATCTGGGCCACAAGGTCAAATAAGTCCTGGACTTCGTCGATTATTAGATGCTGGCATATAAGCAATTTTATCTTCAGATATACCTATACTTTTCCAATATCAAGCAGTTTCATTATCTTTTGGTGCATCTTTATCTCATTCAAAAACCGTCACTGCCAATTTTTTTGGATCAAAACCGAGAATATCAATAAGAAATTCCCAACTTCGTTGAACTGCTTCTTTTTTAAAATAATCACCAAGTGATCGATTGCCCATCATCTCAAAAAAAGTACAATGACTTGAATCACCTACCTCATCTATATCTACCGTTCTAATACATTTTTGTATATTAAACAATCTTGTACCCAAGGGATGCTCTTTACCAGAAAGATAAGGAATAAGCTGTTGCATCCCTGCAATAGTAAACATTGCAGTACTTTCTGTACCTCAAACCAAAGAATGCTCTGGTAAATAAACATGTGATTTGGACAATCGAAATGTATTTCGACACAATCTAAGTTCTTTTGATGACATATGTTTCATAAATATAACCTTATATACTAAACAACATTTAATTTAACTGTTTCAAAACTTTATTGTCTTTAATACTATCAATAAAATCATATAAAGCTATTTTATTGACTCAATCATTAGTCAAAATATACATTTCTGGTCTATTTGCTGTAGGATCAGGAATATCAATATCAAGGACTTTCGCAGTAGTCCCTAAATCAAATTTAAACATAAATACATAATAAAGCCCATAAGAAGATTGATCTGCACTTTTGACTGGACGCGATTCATAAATCGTAAATGTCTGATTGATTCTATCAAATAAATACACATATTTTGAGTTTACAGAACTAATCACTTTCACATCATTTGAATATTGTAACGTCTTTTTATCTCATCAAAGCAAAGAAACCTCACGAACATCAAGAGTAAATGAAGTGGGTGGATTTCTTCGGAATTGATAAAGTTTTCCTTGGTTCCACGCCAAGAAAGATCAATCAATAGCAAAGTTTGCAAATCAAGATCAAAAAGAAAATCAAGACATATTAGCAGACAGATAATATTTTTGTCCTCATTGATAGATAGTTTGTGATCACAGTGTATTACGATATCTAGTAACCAATGTAGTGTTGCCTACTGAGCTTACATTGTTTTCAAAGACATAAAGATTTGCTTTTCCATAGGTAACTATACCAGCAATATTTTTTGAAAAAGGTTGTGTATCAGTAGTAGTCACGGGCTGAGCTCATTCTTTATTGATAGAATATATCATAGCAGAATTAGTAAAACAATATAGTCAATCTTTTAAAAGATTAAGATTACATCATTGTATAACGTCAGTACTTGAAGGGAAATTATAGGTAATCAAAGATCCTCTAATAGTATCATCCAATGCACCAACCAATGAAGCTTTTGTCCCAGCAACAATCATATTTCTCCATACATGAATCGATTGAGCAACACCTAATTGTGATACTTCTGAAGGATTAAACGTCAATATTTTCGTTTTTTTACCCAACGTAGCATCATCAAATTTAGTCATACTACTGACATAAACGATATTAAATCATTTATAATATTCTGACTGTAACAATTTTCTAAATTGAGCTACATCTTCAAGCCACCTTCCTTTACTTTGTAAGGTATCAAGCTTACTAAGAATTTCATTGTATTTGATTGATTTTTCTTCCGATGTGGGATCCATTCATTGAAACATAAAAAGGTCTTTTTTGATGTCCTCTATAGTAAGATCTACCGTTACTCCATCAGACGTAACAAAAGTATCTATATTTGATTTTAATACTTGAGACAATAAATTGATAACCATAAACAATATAACAATACTCAAAACACCTACTGTTGCTTGATATTTATTTTTAAATAAAAGTTGTTTAATCTTTCAAAAAAACATAGTATTGTTAATTGTTTTAGAAAAATGTTCATGGGATTTTATTTGTGCTCCCGTAATGAGATAATGAAAAATAAATCAAAACGCTTTTTTATCCATCCTCGCATGAAGAATCTCCTGAAAAAAATTGATCAGATGGATATCTTCCGATCTCAATACACTCTCCATTTCTTTAAAATCACTTGTATCAAATACATCAGAGATTTTTGTTCATACATATACTATTTGATCACTATTTTCTATATCTCACTCTACAAAATCAGAAAACAAATCTATTTTTCATGTATCATTGAGCGAATTAGTCAATGAGTAATAAAGTTTTTCATCTCTAAAAATCATAACACTTACATCACCAATCATAGATAACATGAGGATATCTTCCACTACCAATTGGATATATCATTTGATACTAAAAAAATCCACATCACGGACTCTATCTGAAAAAGCCTTAAGTTTAATATTTAAATTTTGTAATGCTATTTCAAATTGATGTTTTATCTCATCAATATCAGAATTTTCGCTATTTACTGCATCCTTCAATTCTGCCATAAAATCCTGTAGTAAATCTTTTTGAAAATCCAAAAATTTATCTGACTGGAATCCGACCATCATTTTTATTTTAATACCATTTTGCAATTCTTCGACAAAATTTAAGACATGATCTTCTGTAAGATACAGAAATTTTTTTTCTTTAAGATGCATCAAGTGGACATAAAACAATAAAAAATCAAAAAGATTAGAGAACTACTTTGATGTGTATACATATTTACTCTTTTTTCAATATCAAATATGAGAAAATATACTTTAAAATAGCCAAAGAATGTAATGTTTTTTTTATTTGTCTTCTAGGGGTTGCAATAAGTCTTCGCAACCATTCGAGTTTTATGCTTCTTATACATTTTGGTGCTCTTTTTTGATCACCCACCCAAAAATCAAAGGTACCTCACTGATTCATCACAAGAAGTTTATGTTTACGAATACGATCTTTATTAGCAAAACTCCAAATTTCCTGAATCGGATAATCAGGCGTTGTCCTAGCGATCAACAAAATATTTATAGCATTGTTGTTTCATTGTAGTGCACATTCCAGTTTATACCAATCTAAATTGGTATATCCATCCTGAGCATATACAACGCTATATCATTGTGATAATAACAATTTTTTTGTCTTTTCCAAAAGATGAGGATACGTTCAATAGAGAATGATATTCATTACTTTATTTGGATAATGTTCTTTGATATATGAAAGAAAATAAGGACAAAAATCAGTTCAATTGAGATTTTTTAGTCGTTTGTTTCTTGAAAGAAAATAAAAAAGTTGTAAAGCAATCCCATCAGGCAATACAAGATCAGCGTCAAAAATGGCGTTCTGATAAGTTTTATATATATATTGAATATCTATACTTTTATAATCAGCAAGTAATGCTTCACAAAAATACGGTAGAGCATCATCAGCTTTATGATAAGAAAACAATTGTTTCCCGGAAATATTTGCAAAATAAAGATAATGCACGATACAAAACCCCTGCTGATCATAGCGTGAAAAAATACGTTGACAAGCTTGTTCCTTATTTCATTGAAATAAAGTATTGAGGATCTTTTTGTACATAATAAACGTATGAGAGAATGTAAAGCTACACCCATTAAACGATGATATAGTATTATTTTATTGTCTCTAAAGTCACACCAGGATAATAATATTGCAATATTTGTTTTGTAGTCCATCATTGCTGTTCTGCAAGATATTGAGCTCATTTACCACTAAGTCATACACCGTGACCATTAAAATCAAAACATGCTCCAAAATCCAATTGAGACTTAAGATATGGCGTATCATTCCATCACCATTTTTCTTTTGCAGACCAAGTGAATCAAGCAGAACAGCTAAAATACGGCAAAATAGGCACATAACCATCATACATAACGACAGTGTTTTTTATATTTGACAACAAATTTACTGACACTTTTGAAGTTTTTTCTCGACCAGCTCCTACATATTTTTGAAACATATCGGGATTGTCTATAGCCTGATAACTTGAACCTGCAGGAATAGAAGGATGTATATTTTTTCCATTGAGATAAAATAAAGTATACATTTTGGCAATCAATAAAATTGCCGTTTGTTTTTCAATATTGTCCGCATCACTCGTTTCAGCGATCCCCTTCATATAATTATCAAACGATGTGGTATTGAGCACTACTGCTTGGCTGACAAACTTTCCTGTAGCGAGGTTTTTTATCGTATCTTTTTTCCAAATTAAAGATCATCTGAATACATTCCACGAAATACCTGCATAAGATTTTCTTGTATAGTTAACGACACGAACCAATTGATTATCCGACGATGAGATATCAAGTGTTTGGACAATAAGTGGATTTTCAAACTCAGGAAGTCTAAGATAGACAAAACCATTACTTGTTTCTACAACAGGAGCAATTCCCGTGTACAATTTTCCATCAGCAAGAATACGACATCACCCATCACAAGAAAGTTCATAATTGGAATAGTTGGTACTGAGTTCGTATAACAATATAGTAAGAGGAGAAGCAATCAAAGAAGAAATATCAGATAAAAATATTTTTGAAGTTATTTTATTGAATGATTGAGAAGAAGCGGAAAGTGATTTTTGCATCATATAATCTTTTTTAAGGCGTTGAGAAATACTTGAAAAATCTTCTTGCCAGATAAGATTCATAGAAAATATTTGAGTACCAGATGATGTATTTGCATAAATGGTTTTTATCCCACTTACTCATTTTTTAGTCAACGTAATAGATAATTCATTATTTTTGGAACTACAAGATCATATACTAATGGTTGCATCGGTAGTTGTACATGATGTTACTCATTTCCATCTAATAGGAAGCTGAAAAGTGTCTGTAGTTTTATCAGAATAATACCATCAAGCAATAACTGGTCAGGAAGGTTTTTTTGGAGAAGTGACTACAATTGGCTTTTTAACTGAGCTAATCACTGAGCTAACCAGCGAAGAAACAGTAAGATTTTTACTAATTTTGTCTCTAATATCTGGTAAAAGAGTATACAGATTAGTACCTGGACAAGAAGTACTCCCTGCATCTTTATGTCCAGCTACCGTATAGTTTTGATAAGTATCAAGGTAAGGTGGTTCAGTAGCAGCCTTGAAATAACTAACTGTAGCTTTAGGATTGATAGCATATTTTTTTGCTAATGCTGTAGTAAGTGCAAGCAAAGATTTAAGTGACTTATCTGTAGGGACATTGACATTAAAATTCCCCATCAAAGAAACACCTACACTGGGCGTATTATTTCGACTTACATGTGCTCATACCGTTCAAGCACCTCCTGCTCTCCCCTCATAAATATTTCCAAATGGATCAATCACAAAATTATACCCTATATCTCACCATCACTTTGTCAGTGTATGATATTTATAAATAGCTTGAAGCTCTTTGATAACAGCTCAAGTTCATCACGTAAGCAGTGAAGTATTGTCAGCTGCAGTATGATGAATAATGATTTTAGATTTATTTTTGTGGATACCTTCTGGTCGTTTAAGGTAATTACCACTTGACGTCTCACGATATTCATCGACTATTTGCTCATTTGGAGTTTTTTCAAGTAAAAAATCTGTAGCCATTTGCCCTTCATATTCTTGCCTTTGCACATCAAAAAATTTTTCTGTATCTGTCTCCATAAGCTGATTGAGCTCAGCTTCTTTTTGTTGCTGACGAACTTTATCTCTCTGTGTTTTGGATGTAGTTGTATACCTCCACGCTTCATTAGCTCACCATTGCGCACGAGTAATGATAGTTACTCAAGGCAAACTTCGCGATGCCGCAGATACGAGAGAAAAAAATCCACCCAATAAAAACATCCCTATCACTATTTTTTTATACATTTCAAATATCACAAAAATAAAGCCAAAAAATGGTAAGAAACTTATACAAAAAACCTCTGTTTTTTCAATAACAAAATATGTCTTATCATTTATGGTTGAAACCTATACCCAAAAAATTACTCTCTATCAACGGATATTCAACAATTTTATCTCTATAAACCGACAATTATAATGAGTTTTACTCATCTTCACGGTCATAGTACGTTTTCTTTTCTTGAAGCAATAGGAAAACCCTCAGATATCATCAATAAAGCTAAAGAACTATGAATGGATGCTATCGCCATCACCGATTATAACGGCATGTATGGGATAGTAAAATTTTATCAAACAGCAAAAGACAACAATATCAAACCTATAATAGGAGTAGAACTATGATTTGTCCTAGATATAGATTCACAGATACCAGAACAGCAAATAGGAAATATAGTCATCATAGCAAAAAACAAAGAAGGATATCAAAGCCTTATGGAGTTAACATCATTTGCAAATAAAGAAGGGATAAAAGGCAAACCAAAAATAGATATCAAAGCGTTAAAAGAGTTCTGAAAAGAAATTATTTGTTTCTTTGGATGAGTAAATTCACGAATTGGAAAAATGGTAGCACTTGATGAAAAAGAAAGTAAAATGACAGAAATCATCCATCTCATCCAAGATATTATAGGAAAAGATAATCTCTATGGAGAAATCATAGCACAGGACTATACAGAGACAACAGAACATAAAAAAACAAATGACATCATCATGCAAATAGCTGAAAAAGA
>CAYRIQ010000003.1:9405-23582 GCA_964424505.1 uncultured Candidatus Peribacteria bacterium
AGTCGGCGGTCGGCTTGCCAGGGCGGACTCCAGGGATGAAGCCACCGTATTTTTTGAGGTCGTCGGCGATCTGGACGGGTTGGAATTGGGTAGCCACCCAGAAATAGCTGAAAAAGAAAATATACACTGTGTAGTCAACAATAACTATTGTTACCCTAATCAAAAAGAAAAACAAGCTCGAGAAGTAGCACTTGCTATCAAAGATGGTCTCAAAATATATGATGAAACAAGAAGAAAACCCAAGGGACAATTTCACATTATGAGCGAAACAGAAATTAGGACTATTTTGGAAAACAATGGATATGACAAAAAAACAATAAATCAACTGATTGAAACCAACGAGACAATTGCTCATCAAATAGATGTAAAAATCGACCTCAACCAGTCACTCTTTCCAAACTACGAAACCCCAGAAGACATAAAACAATTATATAACGAGCAAAAAGATTGATTGGTAACTCCACAATAGACAAAATAACACAATACAAATCTACCTAAATTCTGATTGACTTTTCTATGTTTTTCTTTATAAAATAAGCAAGTAAACAAAAAAAATAAATATAAACAAATACCAAAAAAAATGAAAACAAAACACATTTTCCCTATTATGATCATTGTAATTACAATGATAACGCTCAGCAAAAGCCAAGCACAAACTGTATATGTAAATGCAGATACAATTTCGCAAGGAGATACAATACGCTTTTGTAGCAATAGTTATTCTCAAGTCATTTTTACAACCGCCATGAGTAATATAGAATGGCAATGCACACCAGGAATATCTATATACAACACATCCATAACAGTCACTGCGACAAATAATGGGACAATTGGAATGCTTCAAAATGGAAATATAGTAAAAATATTTAAATTTTTTTTACTATCAAATCCAATTGCTCCAGGATTTACAGATACTATTCATGCTTGTGGTGATATATTTGCTTATACACTCAACGCATTGAATAGCAACAAAGGATGCCATTACTACTGGTCTACAGGCGCAACTACACAAAGCATTTCTGCAAATACGGAAAACAACTATTGGGTAATCATAGACAATGGATGTGGTATCGCTTATGATACTACGAGCATAATAGCAGATCACTCCAATGATGTAAATCTTGGACCAGATCAAATAATATGCCTCCATGATAGTATCAATATTACTACAAACAACAGTAATATTACCAACTATGTATGGTCTACAGGAGCTTCTAGCTCTAGTATATGGATATCTACAAGTGGCAATTATTGGGCCACAACGACCGATGCTACAGGATGCATCAGTACTGATACAATGTATCTGACCGTTCGTAGTCCGTATGATCAGCAAGAATTATGTATGGTGTCTTTTGACACATTATCATACAAAAATAAGCTGACATGGTCTCAACACCTAGAAGAAGGTATTGAAAGTATTGAAATACAAAAAGAAATTTCCCTCAATACATGGGGAATTATTGGAACTATTTCAAATATGGAAACTTCATTTATAGATGCATCATCTATGCCTCAAACCAACAGCGATTCGTATAGGCTATTGATCATAGATAGTTGTGGAAATCATTCCACAGCATCAGAGGCACACACTACGATAACATTAGTAACAAGTTACACTCCAGGGACAAATGTGTTGGGATTTACATGGTCCCATTACTATATCAATGGCAATATAGTAGCGCCAAACTATACCATCTATGGTATAGACAACAATGGTGACACACAAACTATCGGTTCTGTACCAGGGAGTCAAAACTACTACAATTACAACAATCCAAGTACTACTTATGTAAAATTTTTTGTTGGGTTTTCACGCAACTGTGAATCCAAAACAAATTATTTAATCAAATCTAATTATATACAAAACAATGTATATATAGATGAAAATACATTAAATGATAGTATCAAAATATATCCTACAATAAGTATAAGTAATGGACCTATAACTATAGAGAGTACTCTAGATATAGAAAATGTGAGCATGTATACTCCTTTAGGAGAGATAATACATACTACCAAAGAAAAAACATTTACTATAAAAAACAGTGGCATATACTTTGTGTATATTACCACAAAAAAAGGTACTGTAGTAAAAAAAATAATAATAAAATAATACTCATTTAAAAATCCAGAGTTTTCTCCTCTGGATTTTTTTTTAGTAAGAGTTTAGAAAATATATACTTAATAACAATTCACTCAATCATTCTTTATTTGTTTTGCTTCACCTATTTCATTACAAAAACAATATAGACCATTATTTATAGTATTATTGTAAAACATAGTTCATGGAGGATAGTCGGAAGTTCAACAAGGATTTGAAATCCATGTTTTTGCTTTTATACCACCATTGACGGTAAGCATAGCAGATGGTGTTGCAGTTCCGATGCCAACCTTTCAAATTATCGATGTTCAATCTCGAGCAAGAAGAACATTTCATAGACTTCATGGATAATCATTATCATAATGTCATCAAGTACCACCAATTCATCAATAAATAAAAACATTTCATCAATTTCAACCTGCATCATCTCATGCTTGTCCATTTCATCATTTAATAGAAACACTTCCTCATTGTAAACCATAATCTAGATTAAAATCAGTATAATTTTTAGAAAAAATATTTAACCCATATCATGCATTGGTATACAAAGAATTATTTCATCCAGAAAGCTTAATATTCCCATTTACTTCAAGCACTTCCGAGGGACTATTAGTTCCAATACCAACATTACCATCACTAGAGATTCTCATTCTCTCAATATTGTTGGTCCAAAAAACAATAGGCCAATTTAGTATTCACTGAATATTATTTTGTGAATCCGATTCTAAACTACTAATAGAAAAAGAATTACCATAATTTTCTGTTGAAAATACGATCTGATTATAACAATCATCAGTTGTACAATGTAAAGTAAGATTAGTATTGTTATTGGATAAAGATAATCTATTTGCATTGATACCTCGTGCATCAACATTTTGAGCATTAAGATTTCCATGTATTTGCCCAGAACCTTCAACATTAAATGTATAATTACTAGCGCTTCCCGTACCTATACCAACATTTCACATATAAAAAACGCCATTAACTCAGGTAGACCAGATAGATTCTCCACCAGCTACTACAGTACCTCCTGTAGGCCAAGTAGATTTACAATCACCAGAAAGACAAAGTGTAGAAAGATTTCATGTTGTACCCTTGATAAGTTTACCACTCAAGGTGCCAGCAAAAGATCAATTTCCATTGGTACCATCTAGTGAGATAGTTGTAGTGTTACTTTGATATCCACTTTGAGTAAGAAATATTTGTCCGATATACTGGATAGCATTGGGTACACTAGGTGTGATATCAAACGCCTTTGTTACAAAAAGTACACACGATACTCAGAGAAAAAATAGTGTAGCTCATTTGACCATGTTTATACCACGTGATTGTCTATGGAGTTGTTTGCTAGTAAACGTCATTGTATAGAGTGGAAATATAAAAATCATACTATGATAAGTATAGTCTCCACAACAAAAAAAACAAAAAATCTGATTGTTTGCTATCAGATTTACTTGCTATAATTATAATTTGTGATATAGCTACTACTAAAAGTAGTCCTTTATACGTCAATGATTCCCTCAACTCCACCCCGTCATTACCCTTACTTCATCACGTCATTCCCGCCCCGCCTTGCGGGATAAACTCCAGCGGGAACACGTCATTCCCGCAAACACGTCATTCCCTACACCACACCACGTCATTCCCGACCTGATCGGGAATCCATCTTGCTATATAGCCAATTGGATTCCCGCTTTCACGGGAATGACGTGGACACAAAGAGGAGGGAATGACGTAAACACAGAGAGGAGGGAATGACGTAGACGACTATATACATATGTCTCTTGGTTTAGCGCAGTCCTGAGGGAAACTCTCATTTTTTTATAAAAATGATAATATATAAAGTTTAAATTGAAACCCAAACTATTTTCCATACACTTACAAAAAAGAGAGTATATTTTTTTGTAACTCTCACATTTTCATTCTTAATTTGTAACATGAATCATGGATATTAAAGCATATATTGCAAAACAACTCAATGAAGAACAAGCAAAAGCATGTACTCATATTGACACCTCTTCACTTATCATAGCAGGAGCTGGAAGTTGAAAAACAAGAGTACTTACCTACAAAATAGCATATATAGTCCGAGCAAAACAGATACCCGTCACAAGGATTTTAGCGGTAACATTTACCAACAAAGCAGCCAATGAAATGAAAGAAAGGCTGATTAAAATTTCTTCAGAAATTTCTCAAGCTACCAGTGATACATGATACACTCTACATTCTACATCACTGAAATGGATATGAACTTTTCATAGTATTTTTCTCAAAATATTAAAAGAAGATATCGAAAAACTTGATATGAAATACACAAAAAATTTCTGAATTTTTGACACAAACGAATCTCAATCCATTCTCAAAGATGTGCTAAAAAGATTAAATCTTCAAGATGTATTCAAAGTTCCAGAAGCAAAAAATTTTATTTCAAAACAAAAAAGCAACGGAATAGATCCCAAAACATATAGTAAAACAATTACTTCTGATTATGATAAAAGTATGTACAATGTATATGAACAATACCAAAAAGACTTAGAAAAATCCAATTCGCTCGACTTTGACGACTTGCTACTACTACCCTATTTGTTATTCAAAAAAGATAAAGAATTACTCACAAAATGGCAAAATAAATTTAGTTATATATTGATAGATGAAGCACAAGATACCAACCGAATCCAGTTTGAACTTATAAAAATGTTGTCTGGCGACCAAGGAAATGTCACATTGATCGGAGATGATTTCCAAAGTATTTACGGACGAAGATGAGCTTTAATGGAAAATTTTTTAAATGTAAAAAAGTATCGACCAGATATACAGATATTTAAATTACAAATCAATTATCGCTCCAAACCACACATTGTCCACGCAGGAAATCATATCATCAAAAACAATACCAATCAATATGAAAAACAAATTGTTCCTCATAGAACAGGTGATGAAAAAATTACTATTTTTTGTCATGGAAGCGAAATGGATGAGGCAGCAAATAGTATTGATCTCATCAAAAAGATGAAAGACGGAAACAAAATAAAATCTCGATGATCTATAGCTATATTATATAGGACAAACGCACAATCTTCTCCATTTGAGCAAATTTTAATCCAAGAAGGAATACCTTACAAAGTCCGATGAGCATTTAAATTTTTTGAAAGAAAAGAAATCAAAGATATCATTTCATATATTAGATATCTTGTCAATCCTGCAAATGATGTTGCATTAAAAAGGATACTAAATATTCCAAATAGAAAAATCTGAAAAACTACCATCGATCATCTCGAAGCACAAGCAATAGTCCAAAATACTTCATTGACTAAAATATTAGAATCCATATATGAACAAAACGAAAAATGATATAAAATTACTCCCATAGCAAAAAAAGGTATTCAAGAATTTATAAGTATCATAAAAGAAATACAAGAATATATACCACAGCATAGACCATCAGAGATTCTAGATACATTAGTCAAAAAAATAAAATATAGAGAGTATCTTATCAAAGAAGAATGAAGTGAATCACAAGCTGATGAAAAATATGAAAATATCGGACAATTAATAAATATGGCACAAAAATATAATAGTAAATGATGAGATGATCAAGAGTTTCAACAATCATATGGAGAAGACATGTTGAGAACTTTTTTAGAGGAAGTAGCATTACTCTCAGATATTTCTGAAGATGAACAAGGTGATATTGATGCAATAAAATTAATGACCGTACATTCAAGTAAAGGGCTAGAATTTCCTATTGTATTTATCGCAGGACTTGAAGACAATATTTTTCCTTTATCAAATGCAATAATGGAGCCACATCTTTTAGAAGAAGAACGTAGATTGATGTATGTGGCGATTACTAGAGCAAAAGATAGCCTATTTCTCTCTCATGCAAACAGTAGAATGACATGGTGACAAAACAAGATGAATCCACCGAGTAGATTTTTGGATGAAATACCCATAGAATTAATAAAAAAATTTGATCTCTGAGGAGATACAGATACTTCACATGGTCCACAAATTGACGAATGAGACACGGTAAAGCATAAATTATTTGGCACAGGATATGTATTAGAAATATGGAATCACCTTGCTATCGTAAAATTTCACAATCCAAAATTTGGTGTCAGAAAAATTGAATGTAGATTTTTACAAGTAATATAAAAAAATATATTTCAAAAAAATCTTGCATTACTACAAAGAAATTATATAAGAAAGATCAAAAACAAAAATAATCAATTAAAACAAGAAAAAATGATAAAAAAAATTAAAAAAATGTTGAGTAAAAGAAAAATTTCTAATGTATTCAACATCACAATTACAAATACAGATATTGATGAAATATTATATGAATTATTTCAAAGAGACTGGATGTTTGCTAGGTAAATTACCTAGCTTTTTTTTACTTGTAAGTTACCACCAAAAACATATATACATTTTCCACAATAAAATTTTTACACAATATACAAAAAAAATGATAAATAAAAATTTTCTCTACGCTGTCATCGGTGCATCAAATGATAAAAAAAAATATGGATACAAAGTTTTCAAAAGTTTATTAGATGCAGAATATAAGGTGATACCTATAAACATAAACGAAAAAGAAATCTTATGAAAAAAGGTTTATGCAAACATATCAGAAACAAAAAAAAATATTGATGTAGTTATTTTTGTAACTCAACCAAAAGTGACAGAACATATTTTGGAAGAAGCGAACACATTACACATAAAAAAAGCACGGTTCCAACCATGATCTCAAAGCGACAAAGCAATCGAGTTTTGTAAAAAAAATGATATCGAATGTATATATAATGCATGTATAATGATAAAAAAATAGCATAATTAATATACTTAATTAAATATGTAAACTGCATTTTTTCATAGACATAGAAATACTAGTCATGAACTGGCAAAAATGCAGTACCATTTTTTCAAAAAAAATAGTATTATGTTTGCTTTTTTTATTTCCTTACATATAAAAATTGTAGCAAGGGAAATTTAATTATAAAAATTAAGTTTCTACCTGTCATTTTATCTTTTATTATATACCGCAAATGGTAGTTACAAAAAAAGCTGTTGCTAAAAAAGCTCCTGCTAAAAAAGTTGTAAAAAAAGTAGTTAAAAAGGCTGTTGCTAAAAAAGCTCCTGCTAAAAAAGTTGTAAAAAAAGTAGTTAAAAAAGTAGTTGCTAAAAAAGCTCCTGCTAAAAAAGTTGTAAAAAAAGCAGTTAAAAAAGTAGTTGCTAAAAAGAAATAGTCTTTTTGGAAAACAAAAACAAAAAAAATACTCTGTTCAACGACAGAGTATTTTTGTTTGAAAAACAATAAAGAATAAGTACAACAAACATTATTTACATAACGATAATTGATTTCATTTTACATTATAAATTTCATCTTTGAAAAGAGTTTTAGTGTGAATGTCATGAGGAGTAGATTCAGCAATTGCAGCATATATATTAAAAGAACAATGATATGAAGTTGTAGCTGGATTTATGAAAAATTACGTCTCTGAGTGATGAAACTGTACAACATATGCTGACGCACAGGAAGCAATCAACGTTTCCAAATTTTTATGAATAGAAATTATTTCTTTTGATCTTCAAAAAGAATATAATGAAAAAATTATTGAATATATTTATACAGGATATAAACAATGAATCACTCCAAATCCTGACGTACTATGTAATTCATTGATTAAATTCGAAGTATTTCTCAATAAAGCCATAGAGTTATGATTTGACTATATAGCTACAGGACATTATGCTCGCATTAATGAGTTGAATATTGAAAGTTGAAAAATAAAAGGAAAAAATATATATAAACTTCTCAGATGAGTAGATTACAACAAAGATCAATCATATTTTCTTTCATGATTAAACCAATACCAATTAAGTAAATCGTTATTCCCTATTTGATGATATACAAAACCAGAGATAAGAGCATTAGCAAAAAAAATCTGACTTCCCAATGCTGGACGTAAAGATAGTCAGTGATTATGTTTTATTTGAAACATTCCCATCAAAGAGTTTTTACTCAAAAAGTTACCTATAAAAAAATGAAATATTATAGATACGACAGGGAAAATACTTGGTACACACGAATGAGCATATTTTTTTACTATAGGGCAAAGACATGGTCTCAAACTCCCCTTCAAAGCATATGTCATGAAAACAGATGTCAAAAAAAATGAAGTAATCGTATGAGAAAAAGAAAATAAAATGTTATTTGAAAAAACGATTATAAGTACATGACGACATTGGATTAGAAAAACATATACATTACCCACCAAAATATTTGCAAAGATAAGATACAGACAAGAGCCACAAGAAGCAACACTTAAAAAAAACAAACAAAATGAAATAATAGTAACATTTAAAGAGAAACAACGAGCAATTGCACCAGGGCAGACGATAGTTGCTTATAAAGACGATGAATGTATTGGTTCAGGTATTATTGTAGACCACAAATAGTAGCAAATAAAAAAATTAAAAAATGTCAGCCAAATATATTTGACAGGATTTTTTTTTTGAATATAATTAATCAAAAGCTACATTATTTATGTTTACCATAAAACATGAAATCAAGAAAAAAAATTAAAAAAGATACTATCAAAAAAATAATCTCAACCAGTATACTGGTATTTTTCGCAACAATTATTATCTTTCAAAAAGATACAAATACTACAGAATTACAATTTGTACGAAATACAGACGAAGTATTTATGCATAATGCTGCAAATCAACAACGAGATTATTTATTTGAAGATGAGTGAGGACAAGATGTATATCAATGACAAATTGCAACAGAAAATAATCAAAAGCCAAACAACATACAAGATACTATTGATAATTTAATCAATGACAATGAAATTGAACAGATTATAAACAATCCACAAACAAAAACAGGATATATATATACTGGCATCATAAATACCGGAAATAATATACTACAAAAAACAGGAATGATAAAAACATGATCATTGGATTGTATTACTCCACGAAAAGAAAAAGTAAAAAATAAAGACTTTATTTTGGCATATGAACAAAGAAAAGATGTAAATACCATTTGTAATATAGAAAAAAGAGTTTGTATGAGTGGTACGCTTTGATGAAGTTTTATTCAACATTCATGTAAAGAAGATATAGTATATATTTATCAAAAAGCAGAAGTAATTTCTTATAATAAAAAAGTAATCAATGAATATATACAACCAACACCACCAGTAAATTCATGAGCATATTTCAATACCGAAGGCAAGATAAATACAACAAATAAACCAATAGATACTCGAAGCACAACAAACAATTCAATAGCAAACAAACCAACAGTTGCACAAAATGAACCAACAAATAAAGCAAGTTGCACCACACCTCGAGGACAAAAAGTCAAACATGGACAATTTGTAAAAGCATATAAATCTCCTCGTGGTTTTATTGATCTTAGCTGTGAAACAGAGATAAGACCATGCGTAAATGGAAATTTAAAATGAGCATTTACTTATCCAAAATGTACATTTAACAATACAAGCTATGCAGATTATCTCAAAGCAGGTTCACCAAAAACAAACACTGGATTTCTTTTTTTCCAACGAATAAAGTCAGCATTTAGAAAATAATCTAAGCAAGTTCCAATACAATTGGACAGTGATCAGATCATTCTACAGAAGTTTGATGAGTAATTTTTTTGATATCAGTAAGTATATTTTTAGACACCCAAAAATAATCTAATCTCCATCATACATTATTATGTCTAGCACCAGCACGATATGACCACCAAGTATATTGACCAACAAGTTCAGGATTATAATATCTAAATACATCAATATATCAGCTTGCCTCCAATATATCCATTTCAGCTCTTTCAATAGGAAGAAATCCTATACTATTTACATTTTCTTTTGGTCTAGCAATATCTATTTCATGATGACAAATATTGAAATCACCACACGTTATAATCTTTTCTCCCTTATCTCTAAGTGTATTTATATAATGAATAAAATGTTTATAAAACTCAAGTTTATAACTCAACATTTCTGTGCCATCAGACCTCTCACCTCCATTAGGAAAATAAATATTCAAAACTATGAAATTCTGAAACTTCGTCTCGACTACCCTACCATCCACATGAAAATGTTCCACTTCTTCAAATTTCGATTTTGACGAAACAAAATGTAAACTTTTTTTATAAAAAGTCGCAGTACCTGCATATCCAGGCCTTTCTCCTGCATGTCGGACTCGATCATATTCAGCCATATAATAACGAAACTCTGGAGGCAATTGAGTTTCAAATGACTTTACTTCTTGTAAACAAACGATATCTAAATCATTTTGTTTTACCCAATCATAAAATCATTTACCAATCACCGCACGGATTCCATTTACATTTCGAGAAGCTATTTTCATAGAAAAAATTTGATATATTAAATTATTGCTTTAAGTTTTTTCAATACTTCATCAATTTTTCCAGACATCAATATCCACTTATCAGAAGCAGAAAATCAAATACGTGTATACCGATCATATTGGTAACTATCTTTAAATGTATAGAAGTCCCATCATACAACATGAAACCTTTTAATAGCATATTCTATACCATAGATGAAGAGTTGTTTTCCTATTCATAGCTTTTGATAATTGGGATCAATAACCACATCCCCATCATTCAATACATTTCAAAAATAAAGAGGCTTAATGTCAGAAAAAAAAACACCAATTATTTTATTACCATACGTTACCTTTATTTTTACATTTTTTTTATATCGATAATGAACTATTGCTTCACTTGTTTTTTTTGTCCAACGTTCTCATTCTTTATTATAAGCTTTTGCATAAATTTTTGAAAGCATAAAAATATCTTTTTTTTGTACTTGCGAAAATGAGATCATAATATTATGTAAATAACTGTAAAACTTCTTCATCTCTTCCTTGTACCATTCAATCAGTTCCTCATCACTTGATACCAAGTTTACTAGCAAATTCCTTGGCAGATATTCACTTTTTAGTTAAAAGGATAAATCATCCTTCAAGAGTATAGATCAATATATTCTGATTATCAAACAATCATTTTGCCTGAAATGCAACGTTTTTGAAATTCAATCCAAGGGGAATCAGAAATACTTTGTCCAAATCCTTTCATGAAGAAAAATCAGATCATGTTAAAATTTGTTTGATCATATTGGTTTCCAAAATTTCAAGATGTGATTTCATGTCATCATATTCTTTGAGAGTCTTATCAAGTTTATCTGCAAGTTGTGTGGCAGTCTTTATTCATAATTTTGCTACTGTTGCATCTAAAATAGATTGTATTTCTTGAATTTTTCCAAAGACTTTTGGTCAAGTAATTGCAGTGATCCTTTTGACTCATGAAGCGACTGCTTCTTGCGAAATAATAGAAAAGCAACCAATATCTTTTGTATTTGTAACATGCGTTCATCAACAAAATTCGAGAGAAATATTTTCATCATTATTATTAAATACACGAACTACACGGACCGTATCACCATATTTATCTTCAAAAAACATTTTAGCTCATAATCCACTTGCCTCTTCCAAAGACATTTCTTTTATCTCAACAATATATGCATTATAAATCATCTGATTGATGTTTTTTTCGATAGTATGGATTTCTTCTGAAGAAAGAAGTCTATCAGCATTAAAATCGAACCTAAGGCAATCTTCATCAACAAGCGATCCCGCTTGTTTCGTATTTTGAAATATTTTAGCAAGCTGAGCATGAAGTAAATGTGTAGCAGTATGTGCTCTCATTTTTGCATATCTCTGGCTATGGTCTACAATCAATTTCATAATAACACGCACAAAAAATAAAGAACTAGTCAGTTCACGTAGCAATAGTTCATGTTAAACTAAGTCATGTTTGTACAATAGTATCTCACGAAAGAACATCTCATGTTCAAGATGTGTTTTTAGCACCTCCAAGATATAATACAGAAATAAGTCCTGTAGAAAGTAGAAATACAGCTAAAATAATAATTATAAAAAATTTTAAGATTTTTTTTTGTGCAGACATTACAACAAATAACAAAATAAAAATATAAGATATACTAAAGTTTTAAGAGAGTTTTTCAAGAATAAACATAATGCTCTCGATAAAAATTATACTAACTAGTAATTATTCTTTTAATAATTTTTTTGTTGTTTCATTTAAATCAATACCCAAATCATCTAGTTGATTTTGTTCTACACATCATGGTGCACCCATCATCACATCTTGTGCTCTTCACGATTTAGGAAAAGCATATACTTCTCTAATATTTTCTTCGTCTTTGAGAATCATAAGCAATCTATCAAATCCAATAGCAAACCCTCCATGTGGCGGTGGACCAAATTGGAAAGCTTCATACATAGCACCAAATTTTTGTTTAATTTCCTCCTCTCCTCTACCTACCATCTTAAATGTTTCCAGTAATAATTCAGAATTATGATTACGAATTGATCAAGATAATATCTCATATCAATTACACGAAAGATCGTATTGTTCAGAATAAATTTCTAGTTTATTAGAATTTTTTAGTGCTTCTGCTCATCATTTTACGATAGAAAATGGATTGTGACAAAAATCTAATTTTCCCGTATCATCCATTTCAAATAATGGAAAATCCTCTATCCAACAGAATGCTAAATCATCTTTGTTTAGCTGTAAATATTTGTCTCTGATATATGTTCTCAACCTTCCAAGTGATAGAGTAACCACATCATAATTATCCGCAACGAATAAAATCGTATCACCTTCTTTAGCTCCTGTTTTAGCTTTAATATTTTCAATCTCTTCAAAGCTAAGGAATTTAGCGATAGAACCTTTTACTCATTCAGCATCGAAATGTATGTATGCGAGTCATTTAGCCTTATTTTTTTTTACTTCATCGGTCAGTTCATCCGCTTCTTTTCTACTAAGAATTTTATTTTCAAACTTCATTGCTTTGATGGTTCATGCATTTGCTACCGTATCTTTGAATATAGAAAATTCGGAACCAACAAAATCTTGTGTCATCTCAATAAGTGACATACCAAATCTCAAATCTGGTTTATCACTTCCATATTGATCTATAGCTTCCCTATATTTGAGTTTTTTGAAGGCAACAGTAATTTTTTTGTGAGGAGACAATGTTGAGATAAGCTCATTGAGATATCACTCTACTACAGAATAGATATCTTCTTGATTAACAAACGACATTTCACAATCAATTTGATAAAATTCACAAGAATGTCTATCTGCCCTAGGATCTTCATCACGAAAACATGGTGCAATTTGAAAATATTTATCAATTCATCATACCATAAGCAATTGTTTATATTGTTGTGGTGCCTGTGGTAATGCATAAAATTGTCCTGGATTTATTCTTGAGGGAACAAGATAGTCCCTTGCACCTTCTGGTGAAGAAACAGTAAAAATAGGTGTCTGTACATCAATAAACCCCTTTTCGCTAAATCGATTTCTTGTAAACGTAAGCATCTTGGATCTGAATAATACATTATCTAGAATTTTTCTTCTTCTAAGATCTAAATATCTATATTTAAATCTATTTTCTTCGCTCGTATGTGGCTCATCAACAATAGGAAACGGCAAAAGTTTAGATTTGGTAAGTATTTTAATTTCACTTGCATTGATTTCTATCTCACCGGTTGCCATATCTTTATTGATCATATTATCTGGCCTTACAATAACTTCTCAAACGACTTGAATAACATATTCAGACTTTATATCAGGCAATTCTATGGTAGATTTTGCAGGATCATAAGTGATTTGAGTAACTCAATATCTATCACGAAGATCTATAAACGTCATTCATCACAAATTCCTGATTTTATTTACTCGTCAACAAATCATTACTTTGGTTCATGTATGTTTAATAGCAAGTTCTCAACAGGTGTGCGTACGATACATTTAAAATTATGTATTAATAATTAAAAATTATTATATACCGTGTATATACATAATTACTCTATATTATCAAGAAATTTATATCAATCTGCCTATTGTATTAAAACACAAAATTATTAGTATTTAGATACTTTATCTATTCTAGGGTATATCATATATGAAATATCGTACCATTTTTTCAAATATCGT
>CAYRIQ010000003.1:23592-34752 GCA_964424505.1 uncultured Candidatus Peribacteria bacterium
TATATATCATATGTGTATATATGCCCATATACGTACAAATAATATATCTTTGTTTACAGTACAAAAAAAAACCAACCATACTTTGGCAAGTAAATCCTTCATTTCCTTATGGATGAATAATTTGTAGTAAATCAGTTATTTTTCAAAAATTTTTACAAAAAAAAGAAAATAATATTTTTTTTAGTAAAACATTTTTGATAGAAAATAAGTATTCCACAAAAGAAAAAAAACAACAAATAAACCATTTCATCCAACAAGAAAAAATTCAATACCCGATTATTTTAAAACCAGATAATGGTGTCGGTGGTATCGGGATTAAGTTTATAGAGGACAAAAACAAATTAAAAAACAGTTTGCATGACATAAAAAAAAATTATGTCCTACAGGAATATATTTCACGAGAAAACGAACTTTCTATTTTTTTTATCAAAGATACCGATAAAAAAACAGGTAAAATATGGTCCATCACCAAAAGAAGCACAATCAAAAACAATAAAGATCCAGAATTAATTATTCCAGAAAGAAAAGTTATTTGTCATGACAAAAGTCATCTTATAACAAAAGAAATAAACAATTTATTCAATGAAATTACTAATATTCCAGGATTTTATTTCGGTAGATTCGATATTCGCACAAAAGATATCGAAACCTTTCTTACCACATGAAAAGACTTTAAAATTTTAGAAGTAAATGTGTGAGCACACAGCATAGCAGTACAAGCTTTTGATAAAAGATACAATCGAAGAGAAAAATATAATATATTTTTTAATCAAATGAAAATGGCGTTTGCAATTGCCAATACAAACGCAAAATTACCATCAGCATATCCCGATCAAAATTTTACAAATTTTTTTAAATGATTTATAGATATATTTGAGTAATATATTCAATATACAAAAAAATATTATTGCTTTTTATAATACTCTCTAGATACTAAATTCATCAAAGATGGAATATAAAGTAAAGTAATAAAAAACGACACAATCAATCATCAAATAAATCCAACAGCCATAGATCCGAATAATTCATCTTTAAAGGCAAGTATAAGTAGTCAAATAATAGTAGTTATTTTTGTCAAAAAAATAGGAATAAATCTTTCTGCAATACTTTGTTGGAAGCTATCGACTACAGACAATCACTTTTCTTGATAATAATATTTAAAATCTTCTAAATGAATCAATGCTTGATTTACACCAACTCACAACACTCAAAAAACGCCTATCATTGCAGGAAATGTTAAATCAAATCAAGTCAATGCAAGGATAACAATAGTTCAACCTATGGAAAGAAAAACACTAGAAACAATGACAAGAGCATATTTGATATTATTAAATTGGACAATAAGCACCAAAATCATCAACAATAATCACACCACCATAGCTGATCATAAATCTTGCATACTTTGTGCTTGCTCCTGAATATCTCCGCCACTAGTATATTGCAATCACTCTGGCAAAGGATGCTCTTTAATGATTTTTGCAATCGCTGCGGTAATATCACTCAATGCAGAACTATTGGTTTTATCTGCTTGAACAGAAATATTTCTCTTACCATTTTCTCTCGTAATAGCATTAATTTCAGGTTGTAATTGTTTTTGTTTAATAATTTGTTCCAAAGTTATTTTTCATATTTTTGTTTGTTCTATAGGCAAGTCAGTAGACAAAAATGATTTTAACGACAATGAATCACTACCAAAATCAGAAAAATCTTTTATTTTCACACCATTGGATTCATACCCAATATTTTTAAGTGCCAGTAAACTATTTACAAAAGACATACTAGTAATACCCAGAGATTTAGCCTTATTTTCATCCAAAAGATAAACTATTTTTCCATTGGTATATTCGATAGAGATACTCACATTAAATATTCATGGAATAGATTTAATAGCAGGCAATATTTGCTGGATATATTGGTTTATTTGTTGATAATCATCTCATACAATACTAAAAGATATTGGTTTACCTCATCATCATCATGCTTGCATAGTAAACACAGAAATATCATTGATAAACGCATATTTTTGTTGTAAAGCTAACAAAAGTTCTTTTTGCATTTGCTCTACCAACTGAAAAGATTTTTTATTTCTTTGTGTTGTATCTACAAGTCTGATAGTAAAAGAACTTACGTTACTACCAGCACCTCCAGCTCCCTGTAAAGAATATCATTGTCCTAAATCAATAGAGACATCCCTGACCATACCAGACATAACAGTCTGAAAATATTTCATCGTTGCACGAGCAACCTTTGATGTATATACCTGATTATCTGACAAACTAATTCACGGGGCATATTTAACGTTCATCCAAATATTATTAGAATCCATATTACCCATAAAAGAAAATTTGACTACTCACAAAGGGATCAATGACAATGCTCAAACAAAAAATAAGAAAAACATAAAAATAATTCATCTGGATCACCATCTCGATTGATTCATACGACGATATCGATTGGCAAATGTATGTCAAATTTTTTCTAAATACGATAAAGAAAAAGATGGTGTATATTGTTTTCATGAAGTAAAAAAGAACAAAGCCAATACAGGCAAAATAATCATAGTAACCAAAAGAGAAATTGCTAAATTGGAAATAATCGTCACTGGCATAGCTCTAATATATTCTCACATTACTCAAGACAAACCAAAATACAAAGGCACGAAAATAGCTATCGTAGTCGATGTACCAAAAAATATTGCTCTTCAATAATTTTTAAGTGAGTCCCCTATTGCCTCCCAAATATTTCCTGCATATTTTTGCAATCACACAACAATTCATTGAGTGATAACGATAAGATTATCTATCATGATTCACAACACCAAAATAAGTGCAAAAGAAACAATATTATTGAAACTATATCAAATAGCTTTGAGATAAATAAAATTGGCTAAATATACAATCAAAAAAGTAACAAGAATCAACCAAGAAGATCTAAAACCCAAAAACAATAAAATAATAACAAAAACCAAAAGAGCTGTTTCCCAAAAATTTTCTATAAATAATCAATAAGTTTTTTGGATACTTTCTTTTTGGGACAGTGTTTCTACAAATTGTAAGTTTGGCGTAGTTATAGAAAAATCAGTAATAATTTTTTTTATTTCATCGACAAACGTATTGAGACTATATCATGGAGACTTTTTAACCTGAAAAGAAAGCGCATTTTGTGTATCAAAATTTGCGACATTAGAAATCACAAAAGATTTTTTATCTTGCAGTTTATATCAAACCGTTATCGAAGCAACATCGCGCAAAGTAACGGATTTTCAAGCCATAGTAAGTAAATCATATGATTTAAGTTGTTCAATTAATCCTGTCAAATTATCGTCATAGTTAGTAATTTCAAATGAATATAATTTTCCATCAACATCTTTTTTATCTGTAGGAAATTTTATAAAAGCGCCTCTCAATTGATTTACAATTAAAGAAAAATCCAGATCCAAAAGAGCCAATTTTTGCGCATCAAAATTTATTTTGATTTCTTGAATTGGTTTACCGATGATAGAAACATCAGAAACTCATGGCACAGATTTTATTTGATCCTCCAAAATTTTAAGTTTTTGGTACATGATTTGGGTAGGCAAATTTCATGCAACAGAAAATGAATAAACAGGAGTATCATTGATATCTATTTTTTTAAGTATAGGATACGTAACATCAGAAGGAAGTGAAGGATAGACTTGATCTATAACAGATTTTAAATCACTACTCGCATCGACATCACTTTTAGATTTATCAAATTCTACTAAAATAGTTCAAAAATTATAATAACAGGATGATGTTATATTTTTTACCGCAGTGATTGATTTAATTTTTTGTTCTAATGGCACAATGACTTGTTCTTCAATAGAAGAAGGATCTGCTCACAAATAAGAAAAACTAAGATAATAATAAGGAAGATTGATAGACGGTTGTGATTCTTTAGGAATAGTAAAAATACTCAAAACTCCGTATACTCAGAGAAACACAGTCAATACAAGTATAGCTACTTTATTTGTCTTTAAAAAATTAATCATACCATACAAACAAAAATAAATAATCGTATATTTTATAGGCAAATATTATTGTACTATTTCATCTCATAGAAACAATCCACTAAGCACTTGTACATAGCTATCATCAATATTTCATAAAACAACATAAATATTTTGGATAGTTGTTCATAGTTTACGCCTCACTAAATTACCTTCAAGTCTTGGACTAATGTATTGTAAAGGAATCCATATTTGATTTGTTTCAGCAGGTTGTAAAACAGTAACAATAATTTTTTCATTCTCTTTGAGTGAAATTTTCACACTAGGAATTTCATAAATATAATTTTGTGTTGTAGGATCTTTATAGGGATATTCATAAGCTAAAATTCACGTACCAAAAAATTGTCATTGAGTATCAGACATAGTAACTTTGCTTCATAATGGTAACTTTTGATAAGAAAATATTTGAATACTAAGATTTCATGGATTTTGTGGAAGAATTTGGCAGAGCAAAGTATTTGGTGCAACTTTATTATCTTCACCAATAGCTCTCATTTTAACTACGCCATCTACACCCGCGTACAAAATCTCACCTTCAAGTGAATTAGACAAAACAGCAATATTTTGTTGTAACGTAAGTACTTGATTTTTAAGATTAGCAAGCTGAAGTTGCTGATTAACATCAGCAGAAGTAATTTGAGTATTGAGTGTTTTTTGTGCAAGTTGCAAAGAAGCCTTTTGATTTTCAAGTTGCAATGCAGTAGATTTAGTAGTGGTAGTGTCCAAATTGTCAGTATTTATATCAACGGTTTTGATCTGATTATTATACGTATTTTTTACAGAATCATACGAAGTAGCAATCCCATCAAAAGCAGACTTAGCTCACATAAAATTACTCGCTAATGTAGTATATATAGTATAAAGACCATCAATAGACAATCACGCATTACTTACTTGAGGCAAAGAAGTTGAAGGAGATGAAGCACTAATACTACTAGCAACCAATGACATAAAATCAGACATATCAAGCAAATAAGTAGAAAATTGGTCCGCTGTCATGGTAGTTGAAAGAGATTTTTTAAGCTTACGATATTGTGTATATACCTGAGTTTTCAAATCAGGATCTTTATTTGAAATATATTGAGCAAAAGAAACGTTACTTGTAGTATTTTCCACCCCAAACACATCATCTACCTTTTTTAAAGCATCTTTAATCATCACAAGATATTGCTTATATGTAGTAGAAATACTCGTTTTCATTTTATTGAGATCAATTGATTTAGCATCTTGAAGGTAGGTATACTGTTGTTCTAAAAGTTGCTGTTGATAATCAAGAGTAGCTTTACTATAGTCCTGCGATTTTTCAAGATTTTGGAGTAACTGAATATTATTGGTATATTGATCAGAAAGAATTGTTTTTTGTAATCCAAAAGTATCCTCAGTAAGAGAAAAAATTTTCATCAAAGTATCCAATTGTTCCTGTAAAGTATTGATTTGAATAGATCAATTTTGATATACAGGATCATTAACATTGACTTGAATTTTTGCAATAATAGTATTTTTATATACTTGCATGCCAGGCTGACAATTTATATATTCCAAAATTCATCCTTTATTGGTAAGAATAGTTTTTGTACTATCAGCAACCACAGTTCCATACAACGTTTTTTGAAATGAAGGAGCTACTCAGACAAGATGTGAAGTAGTAAATCATTGTACAAAACCAGTAGACAAAGAGCTATCATCCACTTGTTTTCCACATCACATAAACACAACACAAGAAAACATACATAGGATAAAAATATTTTTTTTCATAATAATAAACAAAACAATATAAATCAGAGTATACTATTATATATTTTTCTGCTTTTGATGGTCAAACTCAATTTCAGAATGAATATATTCGAGAAATTTTGGAAGATCATTAGCTTTGACCATAGCGATAGCCATATCTCATTTCGAAACGACAATAAGATCGTCACCTGGCTTAATACCAATCAATGTTCTTACATCTTTGGGAATAACAATTTGAGATTTTGGTCACACAGTAACTTTACCATGAATTTTCATTTCAACAGATGATACACACGCCATAGAGAAAAAATAAAGTAGTAAAAGTTGGAAAAGTATTACCACTATAGTAATTTAGAAAGTAAAGTCAACATGTCTTGTTTTTTTTATTGGATAAAAAGACGACAAATGTCGTCTTTAGTCTATATGTTTTTTAATAAAATTAGAGAAAATATGTCAAACCAGCCATAAAGACACTAAAAAGGACAATACATATCCCAATAATAACCGATCACGTTACTGTCGAATATAATAACTTGTATTTTGCATGACCCCATAAAGGAAATCGAAGAAGAAATAGTCACTTAAGTAATGACAACCAGCCAAAAATTGAAAATATCATCATCAAGCCTTGATCAAATTTTCGATAAACACTCAAATATAAAAATCAAATAAGCATAGTAATAAACGCCCAAGTTCTAACGACATCAGAATTTTTCAACGTGCTATCCAAAACACGGATAAATGCCTTCGGGGCAAAGACTGCAGGTAGAGCGATAGATAGCATAAAAAATGCTGTCCAAAGAAGCAATAATTTTGGAAATACAACCATAAATATATGGTAAAAAAGTAAAACTACATTGCCTGTTTAATGTTTCTCGCTATATTTTTAAGCTCATCAAGTGTAAACTTTTGAATTTTAGTTGTCCACCGATCATTCATATACAAGTCATCATTGTGATAACGTGGTACAACATGTAAATGAAAATGAAAGACACTTTGTTCAGCATCTTGTCAAGAAGCATGTATAAGATTTACTCAAGTAGCACCCAAAGATCTTTTTACAATATTTGCTATATATTTTGAGACAATAATAATATTTTGCAATACATATTCATCTATATCAAAAATATCTTGATAATGCACCTTAGGAACTATCAAACAATGTCATTGTCTCAAAGGATTAGCATCCAAAAATACAAAAACATTTTCATCCTCCCAAATTTTTATACTAGGAATTTCTCCTGCTACTATTTTACAAAAAACACAATCTGACATATACATCACGATAACACAATAAAACAATATCCATAGAATACTACTACTTTTTCCTTGATTTTCAAGATAAAAAAAATCGCCAAAGTGGCGTTTTTAAAAGAAAAGGAAGAAGAAACCTCACATATACCAGATACATAGTACCACCCTTGCTATGATACTAGCAAAGTATAAAGACTACGTAATGAACGTGATACTAGAGAACATATATACAACGATATACACCAGTTTTTGACAATACTATAAAGAGGAGTAAGTACTCTATAAAGTACGATAAAAGCTTTTTGCTACAAATAAAAAGTAAAAAAGATAATAGACATTTTGTTTTTGTTTTTAGTAGCACTTTTACATACAAATTTTACAAAGATGACATACACGACATACAGCAAGTATACTGGTAATGTACCACATTATATATATGCAAGACCTTCTTCCTATGATATAAGTATACTCCAAAAAAAAAATAATGCAAATTTTAACACTTTTTTATAGTCAAAGAAAAAATTAGCAATAAATAAGCATAAGGAAGTAATAATTATGAATTGAAAACAAAAGCTATTTTTTTATATTTAGAGTAAATTTTATCAATTTAGTAATATAAAATGTGATTTAGTCTAGACACCATTGTTGCACGAGCCAAAAGAAGATGATTTGTTTATCCAAATTCTGAAATCTATTGATGACTAGCAAATGCGTGGGATTTTGGTCCTTATTGATCATTACTCAAAAAAAATATCGCAGATCTCTGGATAAAACATTTTACTCAAGAGAGGGATGATATCATTTTGATGGATACTGCTATAATAGCGCATCCAACTACATGGAAAGCTAGTTGACACTTAGCTTCTTTTGCTGATGCATTGATTGATGACAAAAAAACTGGGCAAAGATTCCGTGCAGATAAACTCATTGAAGAATATTTTGAAAAACACAGGGACTGACTTGATGACGAAGAATTAGCTAAAAAATTATGAATAAAAAATTTATCCCCAGAATCACGAGGAAATGAAGGTATGAGAGGTTTCATCGTAAGCAATATCCAGAACAACCCTGAAACCAAAAAAACAGCCGAATGGACAGAATGTAGAAATTTCAATCTTATGTTGGACACACACCTAGGGCCTGTAGCAAATGACAGTTCAAAAGTTTATATGAGACCAGAAACTTGTCAATCATTATTCACAGATTTTAAAACTATATTGGATACTACAAGAGTAAGAATTCCTTTTGGATTAGCACAGATAGGAAAAGCATTTAGAAATGAAATTACTCCAGGACAATTCCTCTATAGGACAAGAGAATTTGAGCAAATGGAAATAGAATATTTTGTAGAAAACGACGAGAAAAAAGCTATGGAAATCTATAACCAATGGAAGAATAGTTGTATGACATATCGAACAGAAATCATAGGTATTGATAAAACACATCTAAGATTTAAAGATCATGAAAAATTAGCACATTACGCAGCTGCTGCAACCGATATAGAATATCTTTATCCACGATGATTTTGAGAAATACAAGGAATTCATAACAGAACAAATTTTGATCTCACTCAACATCAAGAAAGCAGTGGAAAAGATATGCAATATGCCGATCCATTCACTGGGAAAAGATATATTCCTTGGTGTATCGAGGCATCATTTGGTTTAGGAAGACAAGTAATGGTTACTATGCTGGAATTTTATGATGAAGAAAAATTAGAGAATGAAGAATCTCGCGTGGTAGTTAGATTTCCTAAACAAATAGCTCCGATAAAATTTGCCATTTTCCCTTTAGTAAAAAAAGATGAAAAACAAGTTGAGATGGCAGAAAATATATTCAAAAAATTGAGTAAACAATATAAATGTGAATTTGATGATTGATGAGCTATAGGGAAAAGATATCGCAGACAAGATGAAATAGGAACGCCTTATTGTATAACCGTAGATCATCAAAGTCTAGAAGACGGCACAGTAACTATTAGACAAAGAGATAGCATGGAGCAAAAAAGAATTAAAGCAGACGAAATTAGACTTTAAAAATATTGAAATATGAAAAAGTGGAAAATGGAAAAGTTAAATCTTTTAAGCTGTCCACCTTTCAATCTTTCAACTTTTAGCACTTTAGTATTTTAATATGGTTGAAGCAAAAAATTTTGTAGAAAAAGAGTTGGGGAAAAATTTAGATGACGAAACATATAGCGAAGAAATATATGAAACAAAAGCACCTATGTACACTCCTCCATCGTCCAATACTACAAAAAAAGCGATAGAAATAGGCTGACCATCAATGACTCAAATTCCACAAACCCAAACAATTCAGCAACCAATTATACAAATTGTAGAAAAAATTGTATATAAAAGACAAAGAATTCATGGATTTTTCAGAACATTGACTATTATAGCATTACTTGCTATAGGCTTTCTTATGCTTGGAGAATCTACAGGACTTATATCACTTTCCATAAATAGTTTCAAACTTCATCAGATATTTCCCCTTGGCATTATACTCAGTTCGATTATTATACGAAGCTACAAAGGCATATTTGGTAAAATATTTGGATTGATATTATTTATGACAGTTTTTTGATGAATATTTACAATTGGGATTTACACTTCCCTCAACCCAACGAGTAAGCGAAAATCAGGAAATACAGTCAGCTATGACATACCCAAAACCACAACAAAAAGCCCATCTACAAACATATACATAGAGACATTTATAGGAAATTCATATATCGAAGGAAAAACACAAAATAGAACTATCCAATGAACACGAAAATCAGATAGAAATTTATTGGTTTTTTCTTGAGAAAGCACTGGTAATACGTATATAAAATTATATGAAGATCGTAATCGAAACATAATACAAAACTATGTAAGTACTATTGATTTTACACTTCCAAACAACTCACTATTTGATCTGATCTATATCAAAAATTTTCTCTGATTACATACCATTGATTTAAATACTTTTCAACGAAAAACACTTAAATTTCACGCAGGTATAGATGATATCACCATCAAAGTAGGAAATGTACTTTCAGGAAACAAAATAGAAGTTCAAGGTGTTGCAGCCAATATAACATTGGATATTCCTAAAGATATAGGTGTAATAATGTACTATAAGCATATAATAGGCAAATTTGTTACAACAGATTTTGATAGTCTTTCTTGAAATTATTTTCAATCAAAAAATATCGCCACCGCTAAATCAATCCTAAACATGTATATCAATCTATGAGTAGGAAATACCAAAATTAACCGAGTAGACGCTAAATAAAAAAAATTTTATCAATGTCATTGCGAGCGTAGCAAAGCAATCTAGTTTAGTATTTTAGATTGCTTTGTCACTTCGTTCCGCGCAATGACAAAAAATAACATATATGAAATTAATAAGCAAAAATAAACACGCCTACCACGATTATCAAGTCGACAAAGAATATGAAGTCGGAATCATTTTGAAGTGACACGAAGTTAAATCTATCAAAACAAGTCACGTAAATATTAAAGACAGTATAGTGAGATTAGACAACAAAGAACTTCGAATTATCAATATGGATATTCCATTATATGAAAAAACTTCACACATATTAGTGCCAGGATATCAACCAAAATGAAAAAGAAAATTACTAATCACAAAAAAAGAATTAGCAAAGATTTCTCCAGCACTTGATAAATCATGAACAGTAATTGTCCCTTTAGAAATATATATCAATAAACGTTGAGTAATTAAGCTCAAAATTTGAGTTGGTAAATTGATGAGAAAAATAGAAAAAAAACAAATCCTCAAAGAAAAAGATACAAAAAGAGAAATGGATAGAGAAATAAAAAACATCAGAACTTAAATTTTTGAACTTAGAATTGAAAACATATAATAAATATATATAAGTAATTATTAGCTAATAGTCATTACGTGATGGCACCGTGACAGAGTGGTCTATTGTACAAGTCTGCAACCCCGTAGGACTACGGGGCGAACTCCATCGGTGAAACAACAAAAAGAAAGAAATTAATTATTATTATGGCACCGTGACAGAGTGGTCTATTGTACAAGTCTGCAAAACTTCGGTTCATGGGTTCGAATCCCATCGGTGCCTACTAACCAAGAAAAAACTCCTCATAGGAGATTTTTTTTATAAAAAA
>CAYRIQ010000004.1:0-3862 GCA_964424505.1 uncultured Candidatus Peribacteria bacterium
GGTTTATTGGTATTGAATTTCCAAATCTGGGATGATTTGTTTACTAGTCCACAAAGATTGCTTACTGTGACGGAATATATACCAGCCGTATCGGCTAATATAGTTTGTGTAGTTGCTCCTGTATTCCACAAATAGCTCATAAAGCCATATATAGATACATTCCCAGCATTTAGTATCTTTGTTTCTATCCCACAGAGGGTATCTGTAGGAGAAAACAATGGTATAACTGGTGGGGCTATAGGACGTAAACGTAAAGATTTTACACCTCCTGTGTAAAAACAATCAACTTGACCATCAAATCCACTAGGAATTACTAGTGTGTCACCGTGCAAAACGGTTCCCCCACTCCAAATAATACCTGTCACACCACTTGGAGGCACACATTTGATGGAGTCCCCTATACAGTACGGTACGTTACTATATGTAGGGTGGTCGTCCCACATTATAGTGGAATAATTTTGGCCACATACGTAGCCAAGACACATCATCGCAATAACGATGGCTACTAAAAACATAATTTTTTTTTTCATTTTTTTCTCCTTTTTGTTTTTTTTATAATTGTTTTTGTTTGATTTTTTATTTATCTCTTATTTTATAACGAAAAATACTAAAAAGTCAATTGGAATTTGTTTGAAGTCTAATCCGAAATACAACTTTTGAAAAAAAACATCCAACGAGATTACCTGACTAACCAGCACATTAGTGCTCTAATTTTTCCATTTTTTTGATCAATCACAAAATTCCTTCTTTTGCTTCCTCATTGAGATGAGTTTGTTGTAATATAGATCTCGATTTTTGAGTATATTCGAAAATACTTTGTTTACCAAATTCTATTGCTCCACTTTCTTCAAATACCTTTTGTAAGGTAGATATTTGGTCATCATCGAGGACTTTCCCCATAGAAGATTCCAAAAGAAATTTTTGTTCTGGAGTTCCTTTTTCAAAAATATAATTGGTAAAATAAGTTTGCTGTCCTTCTTGGATATCGCTAAAAGTAGATTTAGTCTTATCTCCAAATGTGATATCGAGATAATCATCTCTCATCTGAAATGCTAGTCCCATATATTTTCCGAGTTCTTTTATAAGCTCTTGTTGCTGGTGAGAAGCCCCCGCGAGGATAGCTCAGGTAAGCATCGGCCTAATAAATGTATAAGCAGCAGTTTTATACATATTTTTTTTGTCAATAAGTGACAAAGAAGCAGGTCAAGAAATCATCATATTAACGTCAATCATTTGTCAGAGAATTACTTCTTCTATCATACTATGGACATTTTTTCTGGCTTCCAATAGAAGTTTTTCTCCAAAATCATGTTGCTTATACTGGAGCTCGTAGACTCGAGAAAGGAGAAGATCTCCTATCAGTATAGCTTGTCATTCTGCGATATGCTGGACATTTTCATGGTTGCCGATCAGGGAAGCTATATATGCATGTACGGTAAGTGCATTATGTCTTTTTTCTGATTGATCAATAATATCATCGTGGATAAGTGCCATCGAATGTAAAAGTTCAAAAATAATTCAAAAATTGAGAATAGCTTTTTCATTGTCTCCACCAAATCCTGTATAGGTAATTCGCAGTCCAAAAGGCCTTATTCTTTTGCCTCCAGAAAAAATAAATGTCGAAATATATTCTATAAAGGTATGTATCTTTGCGTCGGCAATAAGATGGTTTGCTTGATCTATTTTTTCTTGGATATACGTCTGCAAGATACCATCAAACGTAATTTTAAATGAAGAAATATCCATGATTAACATATTTACTAAAAAGTAAAAACGATATGAAAGTTTTTATTTATGTTTCATAATATCTATGGGTAATTTTTTGGGCTTTTATTGCAAACAAATTTTACTTGGATGCATTACATTTGACACAATATAAAAAATAATTATAATATAAGTATATTTATTCCTGATTATACAAACATGGGAAAAATTACCACATGACTCAATACTATGACTTTGGCTACAGGCAATACTGTTGCTACACCTTTTAGACGATGAGGAGAAATCGTACATGCATTGGCAAATATTCCTAGACAGGGATGTAGTTCTGTAAAAAATATTGCAGAAGTAAACAAACAAACATGGGATGCTTTAGTAGATAATTTTCTTAACTTTTCCAAAGTGCAAGGCAAATGGTATCAAAAAATGATAAAAGTACCTGTCAATTTAGCATCTGCTTGTACTCGAAGACCTGCTATGATACTTGGTGCTGGCATGGCTAGTACATTTAACCAGTGACTTCGAAAACCATTTAAGAAATTGCTTTATACTCCAGGCAAAATGTTTACCGGCATCTGAAATGCTACGAGAATATTTAGTACAAAGAAATGATTTGATTTCGCACAATATGATACCCATGAAACAGATAAAAGCACCCGGGTGCAAAAGATAAAAGACAAAAGTTTTGGATTTTTCGGCGTAAAATGATGATCAGCAATAGAAAAACCAGCAGTCCCACAAAGTAGCAATGAAAAAAAAACATCATGAGAAAATAGTTGGACTGAAAAACCTGATAATAATTGGGTTAATCCGCCAGAAAACAATTGGACTAAAAAATCTAAACCTGAATCAAAATCAGAGACACCTGCTTCGACATCTTCCGATACTCCACCAAAAACTATCGATGATATCAAACAAAAAGATAAGGATGTTGCAGAAAAAAAAGATAAAGCAGATCAAGAAAAAAGATTTCCTCAATGGTCTACACTCGATGACACGTTTAAAGCACAGTATAAAAAAGAGTATGATAATATTCTCAAAAATAATCTTACCGAAGAATGAATTGTTGCACGAGGAAAGGAAGCAAAAATGTGAGATAGTCCAGAAGAAATTTTAAAAAATTTTAAAGAAAAAGACCCTACCTTTGTAGGATATATGGAAGAAATTCTCGCCAAAGCAGCATAGTTCAAAGGTATAAAAACCACTAACTTTAAGATATCGCTAGTACCAACACAAACAAAATCTATGGTAGTATAACTAAAATACTACTAGCAAAAAGAAACAAATTCGAGTTTCAATAGCTGGAAATATTACATCGTAGAAAAGTTTGACCGACCACTCGCGTTTGGTCGGTCTTGAATTTTTTGGTTACTTTTTTAGTCAAGAAAAAAAGTAACCCCAACGGAGTAAGAAAAAAAGAAAAATAATGCTGAAAAAAATGGAACCCTGGGGGAAGAAAGTCTCTAATAGAAAGTCTAAATATATATATCATACTATTAATCTTTAATTTCTTTGCTATTATTGAACTTAAATTTTCTGCAGTGTTTCAGTATAAAAAAACCAACAGAGTTTCTTCTCTATCGGTTTACTACAACAACGCCTTATATTCTTTTATATATTTATCAAGACTCGTTATGTCATCATCATCTGCTCTTTTGTTTCGATGATGTTTTCCGCATTTTTGGCATTTGAATTGTATTTTTAGTTGTCAATTTCTAATTTCATACGCTTGAGGATACATTATTGATCCACAGTCTGTGGATCTATCTCCTGGTATATCACCATCCACATGGCGAGAAACAAAACAATAAGGACAATGATTTCTGCAAGTTTTGGCTGCTTGGGATACTTTCTTTCCACAACAGATACAGATAAAAGATTCGTTTATTTTTTTCATAAAGTTTTAGCAGGATAATTGAAATATTTTTTGTAGTATGTAGTGACCATATGGCCGTAGAAGGCAAGTTGTGCTCCTAAAAACTTAGAAGTGGGTAGCTCCATCACGGCATACACCGTAACTTTTTGGCTCCCATGAGATAAATAGGAAGTAATATTCCTCACCCCGCGTACGCACCAGATAGTCATAAATAGCGTATTGGTATTCTCTGTATTTTCAAGTTAAAAAACAAAAAAAACACGC
>CAYRIQ010000004.1:3872-31401 GCA_964424505.1 uncultured Candidatus Peribacteria bacterium
TACACCGCAACTTTGTGGCTCCCATGAGATAGATAGGAAGTAATATTCCTCCCCTTACGTACGCACCATATAGTCAGTTGCTTATTCTTCTATTGAATTTTCTGATGCTTCACTTCTTGCTTGCATTCTTTCTGGATTTTCTTTTGCAAAATCTACATTGACTACTCTTCCCATAATTTCTTGTCCATTCATTTCTTTTTGTGCTTTGGCAGCATCTTCTGGATTTACAAATTCAACAAATCCAAATCCTCTACTTTTATTGGTTTCTTGATCAAGTTTTACTCTAGCAAAAGCAACTTCTCCAAATTTTGAAAACTCTTCTCTGAGATCTTTTCATCTCAATTTCCAATTTAGCCCACCAACGAACAATTTTGTTTGGCTGATAATAGTGTTTTCTTCTGACATGTACCAAAAAAAACAAAATAAAGAACCTAATTTTTATATACTGACAAAAAACTAGCATACATAAAATGTATAAAATCGTCATCAAAATACAAGACTTTCATGGCATATGCAGTCCTGGATAAAAAATAGGAAAAATTTGCAAAAAAAATAAATCTGAATATACTTATAACGAATAGATTGTCTAAATTTTTATTTTTACCCTAATCACCATGACTGATCCTATCCAAAACACAAATCCTATCAATCCTCAGCAACCAAGTCCACCTGTAGGACAGCCTAGTCAGCAGCCATATACTGATGATATTTTGTGAGAAGATAATATTTTTGCTACGATACCGGAAGAAGAGGAAATAGAAGAAGATGATCTTCCTTATGGTGATATTTTGGAAAAAAAATATCAATTTACCCCTATCCCTGAAGAAGAAATACCAGCACCTATACCATCATCAAACTATACTCTCCCAGAAGAAAAAATTGAGGATACCGCTGCGCAGCAAGAGTTACAAAATATCCAACAACAATCTTGAATTGAACATGTACAAGTAGAAACTTTACTGGATACAAAATTACAAACTGATGTACAGAAAAAATTTGGTGAATTGTTTTTTACTACAAAGAAAATTTATGAACTCAAAAATACTTTATGAACTACTGATGAAGTTTTTGACATTTTGTGAGCAAACAACGATAAGATTTTTATCTCGTATAGATTTTTAATCGATGATACACAAGATCCCATACTCTTTATCACAAAAATAGAACAAAACAAAGAAACAGAAGAGGAACTAGTCAATGAGCTTAAATTTGAATTTAGTGAAGCTAAAAATTCCTTGGAAGTCAGTATAAATGATATTTTGCTTTTTGATGAAATACAAGATTTCACTGATGATCCAAAGAAAAAAATGCAAGTAATTGACAAATTAAATAAATTTATATTTCTGACTTCAGAAGAAGTAAGGAAATTAGAAAAAGAAATTAAAGAAAATGAAGAAAACGAAAAAGAAAGAAAAAAGTTACAAGAAGTATTTAGAAATTTCTAAGTAAACTAGCTCCGCAAAAAATTGTGGGGCTTTTTTATTGTATCAATACTTCAAGTACATTACTTTTAAATTCGTTTTTCTTTTTTGAAAATCCAAAGAAGTCATACGCTAACCATCAACATACCACCCATAAGAAATGGAAAAAAATTGTAGTTTCATTGTCCAGGTAAAGGAATATTCATCCCATATATTCCACTGATCAAAGTAAGTACTCATGTAATTGCAGAAAATATAGTAAGCACACTAATCATAGCATTAGTTTTTATATTCATAAGAGAGTTGTAGGTATCTGCTAGTGATTCTATGTTTTCAAAGCTTACAGAAACCGTATTGCTTATTTTATCAAGCTTATACTCCAAATCTTCAAAATAGACATCAAGATCTTCTTTATAAAATTTTGGCAATGCTTTTTGCAACTCTTCCAAAATTTCTCTATGAGGAGTAAAAATATGTTTAAGTCATACAATGTTACGTTTTTTGATAGTTAAATCTTCCAACAGTTTTTTTTCTAGTCTATTGGAAGTAAAGAGTTGCTGTTCTAGTGCCACCACATCTTTGGAGGAATGAGTAAGCATTTTTATGCTTTTATCATACATTGTATCCAAAATTTTATACAAAATATAATAAGGAGAAATTTTAAAATCTTCATCTGACTCTCTCGTTTTAAGTTCTTCAGCATATGCTTCGATGATAGACTTGATATGATTGGTATCAAATTTGGTCATCGTCACTATAATATTTTTACCGAGAATAATACTAAACTCATTTAAAAAATATTTTTTAACATCAGTTTTATATTTGGGAAAATTGACTACCGTAAACAGATAATCTTCATACACATCTATTTTTTCTTGATTGGTAAGTTCTAAAAGATCTTCCTCGATAAGCTCATGAAAATCATATTTTTTCACTAATTCCACAATTTCTTCTTTTTGTGGCTCAAAAAGATGTATCCAATCTATATTTCAGAAATGTAAAATAGTTTTCATACCAAAACACTTTCAAAAAAGTAAAATATTATAGATATTTTTATACTAATGGTATAAATTGTTCTGAAAGTCCATGATTGGCAATATAGACATTACTAGCTTCTCTCATCCTTGTAATTTCTTCTCCAAATCGCTGAGGAATTACAAAATTTTTTGCTTCTCTTTTGTTGGCGAACTCGACTTCAACGACTTTAAATCATTGAAGATTTTTGTAGATATCCAACTCTATAATAGCACTTTGATAGGGTATATAGTAACGTGTTTTTTCAAGAAAATGATTTTCTACTTGGAATCGTAACTGATCAAACTCTTCTTTGGTAATTTTTGCTTCTAATTCTTCTCTCACGAGTCCATTTCCTTTTTTTCTAGTCACCGTAAATATCTCTCAGATATGTCTCACTCTGACGCTTTTTCCGTTACTTGGATCATTAAAATATCATTGAAGTATTTCTTTGTGAGGAAATTGATCAATATCTATGGGAACACTTTTTACCAAAAATTTTCTTTCGATTTCAATCGCCATAATGATAACTCATTAAATAAAATATATGATATTATTGTTGATTTTGTTTTCTTTTACTCTCCTCATGTAATCTTTTATGTTTTTTATAGACAATTATATAATGAATTTTTAAAGTAAATGTAATAAAAAACAATATCCAACCTAAAGTTGCAAATACAGTAATATTTCTGTATTGCTTTTGTTGTATATTCATTTTTGGAACATTATTTTGCTGAGTTATTTTTGACGTATCCAACGTCGCTATTTCACATCATACTTTTTGAATAATAGATTTAAGTTCTTGCTGATATACTACTTCCGACTTAGTATAAAGTTCTGCTAACAATGTACATTCATCTATTGATGCTGATATTTTTTGAGCTTCTTGTGCTATTCTTCTAAACATCATAGGATTGATTTGTTTATTGAGAGAGATACCCGTTGCTGATTTAAACGTATATGTGCTTTCTGTAGTATTTGCTCATCCATAAGATTGCTGGTCAGCTACAATGATATTGAGATCTAAACTTTTATTGAGAGGAATCCATTTACTTGGATAAAAAGTAAGATAATTACCATTTCGTTTAAGATTGTCAGATCCATACATATACTTTTCTCCGTCAAATTTTATTGTAATGCTATTTTTATCAATTCCTTTTCCAATATCTTTTATATCAAAGACAAAATATTGATCTAAATATATCCTTTGTGTTGTATCTTTTGGATATATTAAGCTAAGATTTGGAGGAATAATATCTGGTTCACATTCTGGCACTTTTGCAAAATTTAGTGTAAACTCCCCTTGAAGTGGATATGTTTTATTGGCAGTAAAAGCTTGTGATCATGTGCCTATAGTCAGTATCTCGCTTCCTACGCTATCACTTTTGAAATATAATTGGAAAAAAGTTTTTGGATCTGTAGACGTAGTGAATGTTGGATTTTTTACTTCGAGAATAATTTTATTGTACTCTATCTTGGAAGTAGCATTTCCGTCATTTATTTTTGGAAGTACACGAAGTATTTCCAATTTTTCTGGGTTATAATAAAGTACTATAGTAAATTTAGTTATTTTTTGTCACTGCGGAGAAAAAAGAATATCAGCAGAATTGGAACAACTGGTATGAAGTTGGTCAATAGGTTGAAATCTTGTATCAGAATATATATCTTGTAAAGATACTTTTGCTCATACCGTCAGTCATCATAGTAAACACAAAGAAAGACATCATAGTGCCAATATATTTTTTGTTTTTGTCATTCTCGTTGCTCATAAAATAAAATATACGCTTAGTATACAAATGGAACCAAAAATATCAAATGAAAATATCATTGATTTTCTGAGTGTTTTTTATACCTTATAGATTGGATATCTTTGTTTTATCCTTATCTCTTATCCATGACTACTGATCTCAAAAAATTTGAAGAAAAACGTAAAACAAGCATAGCCAATACGATAGGAAATACATTTTGGTTGGGTATAGAGGATCTTTCTCGCACTATTAGTGGCACCAAAAAATCCACTAAAAAGTCAGGTAACTTGGCTAAAAATCAAATAGCTAGAGAACTTGACTTGTATGAAGATGCTAGGATAAGAAAACATAAAAAAATATAATCTGATTCATTTTTTATTATTTTTTTCATGGATACACAGGAAAATATTCACAACATTATAGATTACGAACTTCACTATCATTTTTCTAAAAGTGGAGGTCCTGGCTGACAACATGTAAATAAGACAGAAAGCAAAGCTGAGCTCTATTTTAATATACAAAATTCTCAATATTTGACACCTAAGCAAAAAGAAAGATTGATAGCATTAGCAGGAAATAAAGTACATCATGAAGAAAACATTCTGATTATGACCTGTCAAGAAGAACGTTTTCAAAGAGCCAACAAAGAAAAGGTAATACAATATTTTACAGAATTGATTATGAAAGCAATTATCGAGCCCAAAAAAAGACTTTCCACTAAGCTACCAAAAGCTGAACGTGAAGCCCGTCTTCTAGCAAAAAAACATACAAGCACTATAAAACATCTTAGACAAACACCGAAATGAGATGAATAATACTCCAGTAAAATTTACTATTTATCTTAGATAATTATGCTTTCTATCTACAAAAAATATTTTGCAGAACTATTGGCTACCCATATACTTCTTTCTGTAGAAAAAATTTTGGCTATGATAGAAATTCCACCAGAAAATATTTCTGGTGATTTTGCATTTCCTTGTTTTAAGCTTTCAAAACTACTTAAACAGTCTCCTCAAACTCTAGCTGAAGCATTGGTAAAAAAATTAACATCTGATCATTTTTCCTCGTTTGAACATTTCACTTGATACGTAAATGCTCACATTAACAAAACGAATTTTGTTGTGGATATGTTTTCTCAGCCAACTCCATTACAAAAGAATATCGATGAAAAAATAATGATAGAATATATGAACGCTAACCCAAACAAACCCCTTCATATTGGTCAGGCAAGAAATGTTTGTATAGGTGATAGTATGAGAAGAATATATGAAGACCTATGATACAAAGTCCATGCGTTTAATTATGGTGATGATAGTGGAGTTAATGTTTGATATAATATTGTGTGACATTTATTTTATGGATATGATGTAGATACTGAAAAAAAATACGATCATTATTGTGGAAAGATTTATGAAGAGATGAGAAAAAAAGAAGAAGATCCAAAATTTAAAACATTACTATCCACGACATTACGCAATATTGAGACATGATCTGATGATAAACTGAGTCAACTTCATTATACTTATACGAGAAAATGCGTTATCAATCAAATCAGAACCTGCTGGAGAATGAATTCATTTTTTGATGCAATTGCCTGGGAAACAAACGTTCTACATCTCAATTTTTTTTCTGACGCACTTACTTTACTCAAGGAAAAATGATTTGTAAAATTTATCGAAACATGAGATGCAAAAGATTGTCGAGTGCTTGATCTTTCTTCACTTCCTGAATATAGTAAAGAAGAAAAACAATATCAAATACTTGTAAAATCCGATGGTGTGGCGACATATATAGCAAAAGATATTGCGTTCGCGCTTTGGAAACTTGGCTATATTTCCAAAAATTTTGGGTATGCTATTTTTGATCAAGATCCTAGATGATGTACCGTATACACTACGACTTCTCACATAGACCCTCAGGAAAACCACTATAATTTTGGAAATTATGATACTGCAATTACGGTTATAGACAATAGACAAATACCAGCTCAAACTATTGTAAAATCTACATTTACTTTGTTGAAATACACAACAACACACAAACATTATCGTCCCCTAGGCTATGGTGTAGTGTATCTCACTCCTCAAACGCTTATCAAATTATGATATGTACTGAGCCCAGAAGAGCTTGCAGAAAAAAGACTTCCCTTTTCTAGTAGAAAATGACGAACCGTGACTATAGATGAGATGTTGGATATGTTACATACAAAAGCATATACTGAAACCAAATCTAGAAATCCAGAAAAAAATAATGAACGATTAACTACTGTTGCTGAGTGCTTAGCTGTATCTGCTTTAAGATTTTTTTTGATCAGAGGAGATGTAGCTAGAGATATTATATTTGACCTTGATGAAGTATTGGATATGCAAGGAGAAACAGGAGCATATATTTTATATACCTGAGCAAGGATACAGAGCATCATTGATAGTGCAGGAGATATCTCTTGAGAACATATTGAATATACGTTACTTCAAGAAGAAATAGAATTTGCTCTTATAAAAAAAATAAGTTCGTATGAGGATATCATCATGAAAGCAAAGGATGATTTAGCTCCTCACTATATAGCAAAATATTGTTTTGATTTGGCTCAACTAGTAAATAGTTATTATGCTCATACTAAAATACTATGAGACAATTATTCCCTCAAATGTACAAGAATATACTTATTAAAACAGGTAAGAGAAACATTGAAAAAATCGATGAATTTGATAGGCATGAAATTTTTGGAAAGAATGTAATTTTATTCTATTTATATATGCATATGCATTTACGTGAAGAACTAGAAAAATGCGGTTTGATTTATCAATTTACTGATGATCGTCTTTTTGATCTCTACGAAAAATGAGGACAAAAATTTTACTGTGGATTTGATCCAACATCAGATTCTTTACAACTTGGAAATTTTGTCAGTTTTATGACTGCAGTACATTTTATGAAAAGGAATAATACCTTCGTGATGATTATTTGATGAGCTACATGAATGATTGGCGACCCTAGTTTCAAAACGGGCGATAGAGTGATGCTTGATGAAAAAACTCTCAGATATAATGAACAAGCTATCACCAAACAAGTTAAAGAGATTTTGGACAATCTTAAAACGCTCACATGATACAATTTTACCTTTGAAGTAATAAATAATTATGATTTTTATAAACATATGAGTGTTTTTGAATTTTTGAGTACTGCAGGGAAATATATTACCGTAAACAATATGCTGAGTAAAGAATCAGTGAAAAAAAGAATTGAAAATCCAGAAATGAGTATCACGTATACTGAGTTTAGTTATATGCTTTTGCAATGATATGATTTTCTTACGTTATATGAAAAGCATAAAGTAAAATTACAAATTGGCGGTTCTGATCAATGGGGAAATATGGTTACCGGGACAGAAATGATTAGAAAAAAAATAGGTAATGACGCTGATAGTTTTGTTTTAACTTTTCCACTCATTACTGATTCTACAGGAAAAAAATTTGGGAAATCTGAATGAAACGCCATTTTTCTTGATCCGAGAAAGACAAGCCCATATTTTACATATCAATACTTTATGAATACTACCGATGATGATGTAGAAAAATATCTCAAAATTTTTACTTTACTTGAATTTGATGTGATAGAAGATATTGTACAGACTCACAAAAAAAACCCAGAACTCAGATACGGACAAAAACAATTATCCAATTATCTTATTACTACTGTTTACGGCGCGCAATCAGCTGATCAATCAATCAAAATTTCAGATATCCTTTTTGGTCAATGAGATAAAATACAGACTATAAAAACCATGTCTCACAATGACTTGCAAGCACTCCAAAAAGAAACAGGTGGATATTCTCTTACTCTTGAAACATGAAACAATAATCCAGATTGGAAAGTATTGGATATATTTACGCAAAGTGGACTTACAGAATCCAATGGTGAAGCCAAAAAACTTATTGCCTCATGATCACTGTATTGTAATGAAATCAAAATTACCGATGTACAACATGTTGTCAAACTAGAAGACTTTGTCAATGATGCTCTTCTTTTGAGAAAAGGTAAAAAACAATATAAAATACTTCGTATCTGTGAAAAATAAATTTGTCTACTTTGTCTATTTGTTTGTCCAGTTCATACGTACAAAGTATCTTTATTTTTCTCTTGCATTAAAACGGCAAAAAACTAAAAAATGTTGTTTACATGTTTTTTGGTTTTTTAGAAATTTTATTTATTTTATATAGTAGCAAATGAAAATTAGCAAGAAAATGATTTTTGGTGCACTTTTTATTGTATCCTTACTGTTTATCTTTTTTGTAGGAAGATCTTTTGATGCACAAACTGGCGCAAGAAAGTTTATATTTACTACAAATGGTTTATCTCATTTTAGAAAAGGACTTGATGTCTCTGGAGGGACAAAACTTGTCTACAAAATTTCTTATGATAAATATGAAAAAATATATACCGATGCAACAGAGCTTTCTGCTATCAAAAAAACTATAGAAAATATTATTATGAAAAACATCGACAATAGAATTTCTAAACTTTGAGTAAGTGACTATAAAGCGTATGTACAAAATTTAGACAATCAACATTATATTGTAGTAGAAATTTGAGGTATTGCAGATCTTGATCAAGCTAAACAAATCATTGGGAAAACATTAGAACTTGAGTTTAAACTTCAAAACCCTGAAACTCCTACCAAAGCAACTCTCGCATGAAGAAAAACATTGGCCAATCAAGTCCTAGCTGAAATAAAAAAAAATCCAGAAAATATTCAAAAACTTCTTGAAGGAAGGATGTCAGAAAACATTTACCATAGTATATTTACTGGGAATACACTAGATCAGTTACCTGATATGTACAAAAACAATCCAAAGCTTTTGAGCACTGCAGAAATAGGAAAATTGTATGGTATCATAGAAGGAAATTATACAACTATTTATCCTCAGCAAACAGAAAGCACTCTTACGCAAGGGACATGAGTTGCACTTAATTGATATACTATGTTTCGTGTAGTAGACAAAAAACAAGGAAAGGATGCATCTGGAAACGTTGCTACCTTGTATGTATTTGAAGATATTTTTGTACAAGATAGAGAAACTCGAATACCAGCAACTGATGGGCAAACCATCCTTAATGGTGCTTATTTCAAATTTGCTAATACGAGCACATCAGAAATGGGTGAGGCTGTTGTGGTAATTAACTTAGATGAAAAGGGGAAAGAAATTTTTTGTAATGTGACTCAAGCAAACATAGGCAAACCTATGGCAATTTTTGTATGAGGAAATTTATTGACTGCGCCAAATATTCAAAGCAAAATTTGTGGATGAACTGCAGAAATCAATGGATCATTTACTACAGAATCTGCAAAACTTCTTTCCAATTCATTGAATGAGTGAACTTTACCTGCACCATTGATTTTGATGCAAGAAGAAAAAATTAGTCCATCACTTGGAGATAATGCGTTAAATGGTGCATTACGAGCATGATTGGTTTGATTGATTGCTATTTTGATTCTTCTCTATGGTATGTACGGTATCAAAAAAATGGTGCTTACAGGGATTGTATTGATTACCTTTTTGACGGTACTTGCAGCATTTATGAAACTTACTGATTATGCATTGTCATTGAGTGGAATAGCAGTTATTATCCTATCTATAGGAATGTGAGTTGATGCAAATATTTTGATTTATGAAAGACTACGTGAAGAACTTAAAGAAGGAAAAAGTATGGCCTGAGCGATTGATCATGCAAAAGAGAGAAGTTGGTCAGCTATTAGAGATGGGCAAATTAGCACAGGACTAATAGCATTTGTGCTATTTTCTATGGGGACTAATGTCTTTAAGTGATTTTGATCTATGCTTATCGTAACTATGTTACTTACTTTATTTCTCAATGTTCCATTGACTAAAATACTTCTTCATACATTTTATACTACAAAAAAAGCATAATTTTTTATCTTTTTAGTTGCTACTTATGAAACAAAAAATCTTTTTGATTGTTGGTATTTTACTCTTAAGTTTTTTTGGAGTATCTATCTATAATGAATTTATGGTAAATCACACCTATTATCAAACTATGCTAACGAGTTGGGTAAATCGAAAATTGGTGATTTGGAGCGTTATCGCAGTATGTATTCCTATCGCATATATTATCAGATCAAAAATATTTTCTGTGAAAAAGTTTTTTTTGTATATCATACCATTGACGCTTATGCTCTATACTACAGCATTTACCGTCATCAAAGATAGTATTATCTGATGATCTGCAGGGTTTATTATACTTATGATCAATACGCTCTTTATTTATTTTCTCGGGATGTATATTGTCCTAGGATTAAGTGCTTTTGGAACTCGAATATCCAAAAAATATATCAAATTTAAAGAAACAAGACGACAGGAAATGTTGATAAATTTCTGAATGTGACTGGGGGTTTTCTTGCTTATCATATATGTATTTTCTATGGTGCATTTGCTTCGAGGAGCAATCATTTGGATAATTTTTTTGTGATTGGGGTATATGGTTTGGTTTATGAAAAAAGACTTGATGCCTTATCTTACTATTATTAGTGATGTCGCTCAAGAATTTAGAGGTTCTAATCTTAAAACTCAGTGGTGGAAATGGATAGGGATAGTCTTGTTGGCAATTTCTCTTATGTATTATCTTTATGGTTTTCAATTGTCTTATATCCCTTATTCAACTGCTTGGGATGCTAACCATGCATATATGTATATTCCCAAAGTTCTTGCCCAAAATCATGGAGTTATGTGGTGAGATATTTGATGAGTTGCATCTATGGCATCATGACTTTGGCATATGTTTATTACCTTTTGGTTTGCGCTTTTCACACCTATCAAAAGTTGGTTTTGGATTGCTCCAGATACTATTGCCGTTGCTATGAATTTTTTGAGTGGAATATTTGTTTTGATTTTTGGAACATGACTTATCAAAGAAGTAGTGAGCTATTTTGCATCAAAAAAAGATGAAGACGATACTATTACTACAATTGGTATGTATAGTTGATGGATGATGTTACTTTTTTGGCTGACTAGCTGAATGGGAGCATTTTTGGTATTTGTAGACAATAAAACAGATCTTGGAGTAATGACATTGACTATTCTCGCTCTACTGTCTGGATTTATTTTCTTAAAACACATTTTAGACAATCGTGAACATGGACTTAAACTCAATCGAGATTCACTCAAATATATTATCATTTCTGGAGTAATGTTTGCACGGGCATTGATGGCTAAACAAACTGCATTTATTGATATAGCATTGTTTGCATTATTGTTGGTTGGACTTTGGATAGATAGTATCATTGCTATTGGACTAGGTATCATGACAATAGGCGCTACTGGTATTTTAAAGATTGCTAATGCACCAGATATGATGAATCCAATAACAGGAAAATATATTGTAGGAATATGAGCAATAGTAGTTGTCGTATGAATAATCAAAATGGTCATGAATAAGCATATCGTTCAAAAAAGTTTGTCAGATAAAAAACAATTATTGAAATATATTCTTATTTGGTGAGTTGCTTTGGTGGCAACCTTATTTGTTTTTAAGTGACCAAACCTTCTGATATATCAGATCAATAATGGTAGCTTTAGTCCTTGAAGTTTTATCAAAAGCGTCTTATTGGGTAAAAATAATACACCAAAACTATTGCTAGCTACAAGAGATACTACGGCATTGACACAACAAACTACAATAGATAAAGCTATCATCAATACCTTGCCTCTTTCAGTAGACCAATGTAAAGGGACAACTTTTACTGAGGAAGAATTAGCTACAGGGACCAGAAAAGCAATATCTTCAAATGAAGATGTAGGAAGATATGTCGGATATGGATGGAAAGAAATCACTAAGTGACCAGGTCTCAATCTATGATATGGATTGCTTAGATTATTCTATCCTAAAAATAATGAGTGTTATGGTACCAATAGCCAAGCAAAACTGTTGTGTAAAAATGCTCAGGCGATAGATAACTTTAATGTGCCTACCTTACAAACTATTTTTACAAAAGTCAAAAAGTGAACAGAAGCATACAATCTTTTAAGTTGAGCACTTGCTGCTTATCAGCAAAAATGAAGTGGAATTATAATCAATCCTACAGAATATAGAGATTATATTGTGGCACTGAGACAATATTATCAAAATCATTCCATCAAAACTGATGCTGGAAAAATAAATATACCTTATAGATATCTTATACCATTTAATGTTACCTTCAATCGATCATTACAAAATCTAAGTAGTTATTATACCGATATTTGATTTGTATGGTTATTGTTGTTTATGCTTTTGATACTCGGATTTTTTTATACCCTTTTCAACCAGCATCGTTACAAGCAAGATAATAATTTGATGGTGCTTTCAAGCATTACTATCATTTGACGAGGTGTATGGTGGATTATCTGATGAGGTATCGTTTGGTACGGTATGGGGCTTGTAGTATGGACAGTCATTGCCGTTGCTATGATTTTAAGAGATATATTTCAACACTCCGAAGATGAATCACAAAAAACCATGATGTATATCATATTATTTTTGTTGGCTATTCGATGATTGATACAATTTACCCTCAATTTTGTAAGAATTTCTTCTCAATGAGGAGGTGGTCCCTTCCTTCGATATAAAATGAATAATGGTAAAACTACTGAAATAACTACAACACTCCAACAAAAAGAAGTGGTAAAAGTTGGATATGGACAACAAGATGTTTTTGATCTTCAATTTCCTCATTATAATAAATTTATTGATTATGTAAAAAATAGAAAAAATACTGATGGAGTATTGATTGCTGGGACATATATGCAATATTTCTTAGATAATCAGTGGAACATTAAAGGAGATGGAATGCTTAGTTGGTTTCGAGAACAAAATAGTGATGGTAATATGTGTAAGTCTTATCAAAGACTTAGAAATAGTAATCTCAAATATTTAGTTATAGATCCAAACATTGGAACTGTAGTTATGGGAGAAGGAAACGAGTCACTCTTCAATAGATTTTTTGCTAAAAAAGATCCTGTGACATGAAAAATTCAAGAGGATGGAGCTATTAGTAATTTAGTCAAACTTCGAAAAGCCTGATATATTTCGTTATTTTCAACTAATAATTTGTGAGCTAAATATGCATTTAGTCTTGATGATGCTGTACTTAAAGCAAAATTTGGCAATATGAGTGAAGATGAGCTTATCTTTTTGAGAGCTAAACTTTCTATAGCAAGATTTTTTCCAGATGCTCAAGAACTTCTCAATTTCATCTGAGAAGTATTTACTAGTAGAATCAATAATGGTTTAGTAATAGGTGATATAGCTGATGTTTACGGAAAAACAATTGATGAAAAAAACGTAGCAACAATTGCACAAAAAGTCCTTGCACAACAAGGAACACCAGAAGAGCTAAGTAAAACTGTTGAATGACTTTCGCAAGATGAAAGATTAATTCTGACTCAATATCTTGGATTGTTCAATCTTCTCAAAGCCAATAATCCTCAATATCAAGAATTTATCAACAATATTCTTTGACAAAGTCTTGGTGGAGGAAGTCAACTTATTGTATTTGAATTAAATTAGTTTTGAATGTTAAAAGGTTTTGAAAGTTACCAGTTATTATAACATTCTAAACCTTAAACATGTTAACCTTTTAACGTATTAATATAATAGAGTCATGAAGTTAGATGTTTCTGAAATCAAAAAAAATACCATACTAGAGATTGATGGTCAACTATTTAAAGTCGTGGATTTTTCTTTTATGCAAATGCAACAAAGACAAGGAAGTTATAGTTATAAGATGAAAAACCTTATCACGGGTGGTGTACAAGCATTCACCTATAAATCAGGGACAGTTCTTGAAAAAGGTGATGTGATTACCAAAAATGCTATTTTCTTGTATAGTGCAGGAGATAGTTATACCTTTATGGAAAATGATACTGGTGAAATGCATGACCTCAATAAAGATATGGTAGATGATATTGCTGGATATCTTAAAGAAAATATGGATTGTTTTGTAATGGTATATAAAGGAAATGTTATCAGTGTAATTTTACCACCAACAGTTTCGTACAAGATAGCTTCTACAGTTCCTGGAGTAAAAGGTGATAGAGCACAAGCAGGAAAAAAACCAGCTACATTAGAAACGGGTATGGAGATTATGATTCCTCTTCACAAAAATGAAGGAGACACTATTACGTTAAATACACTTACTGGAGAAACCAACTAAAAAAGATATAAGTATAAAGGAACTAGGAACATGGAAATGTTCCTTTTTTCTTTATCACCAAAAAATATAGGCATAATAGAGCTTTTTGTGTGGCTATTTTCCAATAAATTCATCTATAATAATATATATTTATCTATTTTTTTAAACGTTCCGCTAGGGTTACTTTTTGGCATTACCCTCCCGCTTTGCGGGACAGGCGCCAACTAATGAAAAAACTCTAGCCAGATGCAGAACTCAGAACAGATACTTTATATACAGTGGGTCCCACTTCGTCTCGTTCCATTCTACTTCTTTATCTATGAATAGATTACTATCTCGTGGCGTGCATCTGGCGGATGTACTATAGTCATTTTTATTCGTTAATTTTTTCTCCTATTTTAGCCACACATTTTCTTCTATTATGTCGAAATATATAACATCATCGCAGATCCCATTCCCTACTTAAAAACTTCTATATCCCATTTTCCTTCAGGGAGTGAATTACTCATGATCCATGGATTCAATTTTTTGACTTCATAATAACTCAAATTATTTTTTCTTGCTCGATCTGCTATATCAGTTATTTGTCTTATACTCATACGTTTTGTTACAAAAGGGCTATACATATCACCTAAGCTGTTGTGATCAAAAAAACTATATTTATTTTCCCAAACATATTTCATTGCCAACAGTCTAAACACATATCTTGAAGTTTCGTTATTCAACCAAAGGTCGTAATAATTGTTACTGTACTGACTTTCTAAGCTTCTTTGTAAACCATTTTCGCCTCTGTTGTAGGCGGCGGCTACTAGTGTTCGCTTGGTAAATAATTTACTAAGTTCCTTGAGGTGACTAATGGCCGCCGCCGTAGACTTAACGACATCATATCTCTCGTCGACAAATTCATTTACTATCAATCCATATTTTTGAGCTGTTCCCGGCATCAATTGCCATAATCCTGCAGCACCAGCTGAGCTGACAACATTATCTCTCAATGCACTTTCGATGATTGGGATATATTTTAAGTCATCAGGAAGTCCTGCTTTTTTGAGTTGTTTTTCTATCATTGGAATAATCAGATTCCATCTTTTGTATATCATGATAAATTGTGCTTCATTTATTTCTAGTAATGCAACTTCTCTATCAAATCTCTCAGTGTTTAATTGATATTTTCCTTTGATGGGCATTACTTCACCAGCAAAAAACAATTCATTATTTTTGGTTATATTCATTGCTCTCTTATTGCCACTCACTTGGAAAATAATAATGAGAAGAAATAGTACGATGATACTTATTCTCCAGAAAATCTTTTTGTCAGTATAGTATTTTTGTATCTGTTCTCGCATGGAAATTAATTACAAGATAAATTATTTCGCTAATTATATACAAGTATATGTATATTTTCAAACTCAAATATTTATTTTATTTCCCTGCCAGCTTGGCTTTGGCCTTACTTTTTTCTCTCAGGTAAAAAAGTAAGCAAATTTACCTGCCGTAGGCAGGAACCCCTTCCCGTAGCAAGTGACGGGACAGGCTGTAGATTGTGACTTTCATCTTTATTAAAAATCGATACTCTTTATATGACTACTTCATTCAGTAATATTATAATCAACCCAATTCATTAAGCTTAGTTAATTTTTGTTTACTTTAGCAGTCAAATTAGTATATTCTATTTGTTTTTTATGGATGATATATTTAGGGATGGAGAGACAGAAAAATTATAAGTATATAACTTTGATATCCGTATTTTTTGTTGCTGTACTTATGATATCTAATATTGTATCTACAAAGATTTTGGATCTCTGATTTTTTACATTTGATGGAGGAACTCTATTATTTCCGCTAAGTTATATTTTCGGTGATATATTGACTGAGGTATATTGATATAAGCAAAGCAGAAAAATCATTCGGATGGGATTTGGTGTTTTGATACTCATGGCTATCACCGTCATGATTGTTTGACAATTACCAGCTGCACAAGATCGAACATTTCAACAAGATTATCAACATATCCTCTGATTGACACCAAGGATAGTCCTTGCGAGTCTAGTAGCATATTTTTCGTGAGAATTCAGTAACTCCTATATCCTAGCAAAACTAAAGATTCGGATGCAAGGAAAGAAACTTCGAGTAAGGACGATATGATCTACTATAGTGGGAGAGTTTCTTGATACAGGTATATTTATACTGATAGCATTTTATGGCGTATTTACAAACGATATACTCCTAGCTATCATGATATCCAATTATATTTTCAAAGTAGGAATCGAAGTGCTCTTTACTCCGCTTACTTATCTCATTGTTAATAGATTGAAAAAATCAGAATGTGAAGATTATTATGATTACAACACTAATTTTAATCCATTAAAAATAGAGTAGATGGATTCTAGAAAAATAGAGAATGAACAGACTTTGGAACAAGTAAAAAATATGATACATGATTTGTCTGTTGATATCGAGAGTAAAAAAAATTGATTTATCCAATATCCAACACCTAATATAGATCTTTTAAAAAATCTTATAATAGATTCTGATTTCTCTTTCGGACGTTTTGATGAACACAATAATTTATCTGCATTTCTCTTAGCGTATCCGATAAATCAATTATCCTGAGAGATTATCGATAAAGATCCAATCATACATCATATCAAGCAAAGCGAAAAATATCTGGGGAATGGTATATATCTAGATATAATTTGAATTACTGAAAAGCTCCAATGAAGAGCAATAGGAAATCATCTTCTAAAAGAAATAATAATAAAAGCAAAAGAATATGGATATACATATATTATAGGACCCATAATAATCAGTCCCCATGAGAATACGACATCTATAAGATTATGTGAATCAACATGATGAAAACAGTATGAGACATTTGAAAACGAGTGATTGCTCTTTGGTATATATAGGTGGGAAATAGAATAATTTTTATTATTTACTATAAAAATTATGATTATCATTTGAATCACGTGAACACTCGGCGCTGGTAAAGGCACTATTGTAGATTATCTTGTTCAAAAAAAATGATTTCACCATTTTTCTGTGAGAGCTTATTTGATCGAAGAAATAGAACGTAGAGCAATGCCAATAAACAGAGATAGTATGGTCAGTGTTGCTAATGATCTTCGTGCAACATACGGACCTGCATATATTATTGAACAATTATATGCTAAGGCAAGAACTGGCAAAAAAAATACTATTATCGAAAGTATAAGAGCTGTAGGTGAAGTAGACGCGTTACAAGGAAAGGAAAATTTTTACCTTTTTGCTATTGATGCAAATCCACAAATAAGATACGAAAGAGTCGTGCTCAGATGAAGCGAAACTGATAAAATATCCTATGAAGAATTTATTATGAATGAAAAAAGGGAAATGAATAATACTGACCCTACGAAACAAAATATCGCTAAGTGTATGCAACTTGCTGACTATATATTAACTAATAATTGAACGTTTGCATCGTTATATCAACAAATAGAAGATGTACTCAATGATTCAAAATTCAAACTTTAGACTATATATACATCATTCCGGTCGCAAAACATAAAATCGGAATGAGATCAGGGCATTTTATATTTTATAGTTTAATTATTTTCCATGAGGATTCCTATCGGTATTTTCCATAGGCACGTCCATTTATCACAAACTGATGTAGAAAAATTATTTGGTAAGTGATACGAGCTCAAAGTCTTAAAAAATATCTCTCAACCATGACAATATGCTTGTGAAGAGACTGTTGTTATTGAATGACCAGAAGGAAAAATAGAAAATATTAGGGTAATCGGACCTATCAGAAAAATTACTCAGGTAGAGATTATGCTTGGTGATAATTTTGTATTATGAACCAATGCACCAATCAAAGTATCTGGTGATATTAGTGGTTTAGAATATATTAAAATCATCGGTCCTGTAGGAGAGATATATTGATCGTACGCCATGGTACCACAAAAACATTTTCATTGTACTGTCAAAGAAGCAGAAGAAATGGGAATAAAAAATGGTGATAAAGTATGTATGCGTATTGGATGAATCAGAGGAATGATATTTGAAAATGTTGTGGTTAGAGCAAAAGATACTTATGCCCTCGACTTTCATATCGACATCGAAGAAGCAAATGCTGCTGGTGTAAAATTAGGCGACTGGGCTGAACTGACTAAATAACTACCAGTGAACGTATAGCTTATTTTCTTATTTCACATTGTTGGACATATTTTTCGGCTATTTTTTTAAATTCTTCGAGTTCTTCATCGCTAAATGGAGTTCCTCAAAAATCCGGGTCGAGGGTATTTCCGCCGATATAATTCTGAATATAATAATGTTTAGCACCTCTAATATAAACCGCCATGTTTTCAACATCGTCTGCATTATGAAGCCCTTTTGCAACGGTAGTTCTATATTCATAATCTATTTTACTCTCCAATAATATTTGCAACAATTTCTGATAACTCAGATAGAATTCTGGTGGTTGTTCTAGTCCTACAGCGTCAGTATAGCAGTGCATAGAATGTTTCAAATCTACCGCAACATAATCCAAAATTTTATCCTGAATCATTCTTTTAACGATTTGATAATCTCTCCCGTTGGTATCCAACTTAACTAAAAATCACATCTCTTTTATCTTCTTGGCAAAGTCATATAAGTCAGGTCGTAATGTTGGTTCTCCGCCACAAATACTCACACCATCAAGAAGTCATTTTCTTGTTTTGAGAAAATTAAAGAACGCTTCTTCTGGAATGAGATCATTTTGAAACAACATCATTTTTTCTGGCAATACACATTCAGGATTGTGACAAAAATGACAGCGGAAATTGCATCACTGAGTAAAGACTACGCAAGCTATTTTGCCTGGGTAATCAATCATGGTTGACTGTTGTATTCATGCAATTTTCACGTATATTATATATAATAAGTAAAATTTTAGTTTTCGATAATATATGGTTTAATTATTTCATTCCATATTTTTTTTCATTCTTGATATTCAATTTCTCGTTTTTCTAATCTTTTAATCGTTTCTGTATATGCAAATAAATTATCTATAGCTCCCATATGTTTTTTTAGATGTTGTTTACAAGAAGGAATATCTAATCAATAAAATATTTTTCCATTGGGAAGTTCATAGTTCTTAATAAATCTAGGAATTTGGGATCAAAGTGTTGCTACTACAAGTGAAGAAGACTCGTGGTATTTATTTTTATTCTGTACCATATTTTGTATATCAAAAATATAGAACATTATTTCATAAAGTTTGAAGAGCTTTTGCTTTCCATGAAGAGTAGAAAGTTTTCTCATAGCAACTTTTTCTTCACTTGTCCAGTCCTGATTAGTAATGATTTCATCTGCAACTTTATCTTCATTATTACTATCTTTATCTGTTTTATTGATACAAATAATATCACCATCTTTATATTCAGGAATATCGTGAAAATAATTTCGTATAATGATTTTTTGCTTTTCTTCTAAAGATATTATTCATGCTTTTTGATCTATTGTTGTCCAGTTTTTTACTTTTTCTGATTGTGAAAGAATATGGTTATATGTATTACCACTCAAATGTAATTCTTCATAAATCATTCATTGGTAATGGATATTCCGATATGCTCAGTGTTTTTTGGTTGTTTGATTTTTTTTGTATATTTTTACTTCGTTTTGGCTTTTGTTTACTAAAGATGAAATAATAAATGAATTGTTGTCTTTTTTTTGTAGAGAAAAGTCTCTGAATGTATGAGTGTATGTCTTTTTTTCTAAAATATTTTGAAAGTTTTTGATAATATGTTTTATCGGTAGTTCTATTTCGTTAGGTACAAACCATGATTCTTCTCGATAACGTAAAACTTGTATTAAAGGAAGTTTATACTCATCCAATAAATACATAACCCTTTTTTCCAAATTATGTAAATCAATCTGTTCAATCATACGTATTTCTTCAGGTAAATAAAAAGTAAAGTTTCCGAAAGGTGATATTATACCTTACCTCACTTTACTTTAGTATTTGTTTTGAAAAATTGTAGTTAGTAGTTTGTTATTAATTCCCTTCGCATGCACATCCACATCCTACGAAAGCCATTTCTGGTGCAAACTGTCTGACGAATGTAGAATTGGAAGTTTTTTGTTCATCGAAATATTTTCTACTATAAAATTCTGATTTTTTACCAATATTGTAATGACTTACTGGTCTGAGATATCCCATTACTCTAGTATAAACTTGGCATGGAGTTCTTTTGATTTCTTGACCGTCTTTGTTGTAAAATGTTTGCATGGCAATCAAATAATTAAGAAGTAAAATTTATCTTTGAATGTTTAATTGTTAATCTTACGTTCTTCTATAATTCTTAGTTTTTCTGGGTCAGCAGTGTGTTTTTGTCTGATATCCAGATTAAATTCTTCTCCAGTATATCCAAGTTCTTTATCACATTTTGGACAATAATCATGTTCTCATACAACATATCCATGAACTGGACAAATCGAAAAGACTGGTGATATAGTAATATAAGGAAGTTGATAATTTGATATGACTTTTTTTACTAATTGTTTACATGCTTCGGCATTGGAGATCCTCTCTCCCATATATAGATGAAGTACTGTTCCTCAAGTATATTTACATTGCAATTCATTTTGTTGTTCTAACGCTTCAAATGGATCATCAGTATATCCTACAGGAAGTTGAGTAGAATTTGTGTAATAAGGAGCGTCGTGTGTGCCTGCTTGAATAATATTTGGAATCTGCTTTTTGTCTTCTTTTGCAAATCTATAGGTTGTTCATTCTGCTGGAGTCGCTTCGAGATTGTACAAATTTCATGTTTCTTCTTGATATTCTTTTAGTGTATCTCTCATAAAGTCTAATATCTCCGTAGCAAATTTTTTACCTTCATCAGTAGAGATATCTTCTTTACCGTTGGTAAAATTTTGGATAGCCTCATTCATACCGTTGAGTCCTATAGTTGAGAAGTGATTTCTAAATGAATGAAGATATCTTTTGGTATATGGATATAGTCATGCATCCAACCACTTTGTAATCTCTTTTCTTTTGAGTTCAAGAGATATTTTGGATAAATTCATGAGATAGCGAACTTGTTTTTTGAAACCTTCCATATCCTCTCTAAAATTATATCCGATTCTTGCCATATTTATGGTAACTACTCCTATAGATCCTGTCATTTCTGCCGATCAAAACAGTCATCATCATCTTTTTTCTAACTGAGAAAGATCGAGTTGTAGCCTACAACACATAGACCTCACCGCACCTGGTTTGTATGCATTAGGATTTTCTTCTTTAATGATGTTACCTTCTTTGTCTTTGATAACTTTAAATTGTGATCCTACAAAATTTTGGAAATAAGGAATCCCATATTTTGCTGTCATTTCAAAAAGTAAATTTACATCTGGATCATCTCGAGGGAAATCTTCTGTAATATTGTATGTAGGGATAGGGAAAGTAAATACTGATCCTGTCCAATCTCCAGCAGTATATACTTCAATCAATATCCTATTGATCATTTTCATTTCTTCTTCAAGTTCACTAAACTTTTTTGGGTAATATCACTTTTCTATTCCTCAAAGCATAAGAGATTTTTCTTTTAAATCTTCTGGGCACTTCCAATCTAATGTAATATTGGTAAATGGTGTTTGTGTTCCCCAACGTGATGGGACATTGAGACCAAAGATAAAATTTTGCATTTGTTGAGTCACATATCTATATGTTTTTTTATCAATCGTTTCTTTTTTTGCTTCGGGACTTGTAAAAACCATACCCATTGCATCAAATTCTTCTTCTAGTTCTATTTTGTGTTTATGTACAAAAGGAGCTAAATATGTATCAAAAGATGAAAAAGCTTGTGCACCAGCCCATTCATTTTGAAGTGTTCATAAAAAGTTGATCATTTGATTGACAGCAGATTGAAGATTTTTTGGTGGCGCTGATTGCACTCTATTGGTAAGACCATTAAATCCTTCTTCTAACAGTTGCCTCAAACTTCGTCCCGCACAATATCCAGAAAACATATCTAAATCATGGATATGAAAGTCTCCTGTTCTATGGGCAGTTCCAATTTCTGCAGGGTAAATATGAGAAAGCCAATAATTGGCGATTACTTTTCCTGATACATTTAAAATAAGACCTCAAAGAGAATATCCCTGATTACTATTTGCGTTTACTCTCCAATCACTTTGATCAAGATATTCATCCATAGTTTTACCTACTTCGACAACGACACTTTCTTGTGCTCTTGATTCTGCTCTTTTTTGGCGATACAAAATATATGCTTTGGCAACTGTATCATGACCTTCTTTGACTAATGTTTGTTCCACGATATCTTGTATTGCTTCTACATTTGGTATTTCTTTACCTATTTTTTTTTCAATTTCGATACTTACTTTGTTTGCAAGAGCTGGTACGTCATTGAAATCTGTTCCCCCAACAGCTTCTATTGCACGTTTGATGGCTGACTCTATTTTACTTATATCGAAGTCAATAATTGCTCAATTCCTTTTTCTTACTTTATAGATAGCCATTTTTTTTAATAGGATTAAAAGATTATGAAGATTATGAAAATTAAAATATTGGGTAATTTAGTGACTAATGTGTGAATCTTTTACTTTTTAATAATATTTTAATATTTTAATTTTGTTTATTATTTACAATTTACTGAAAATATATTAAATACACAATATATTGTGGTATTGAATTGGTTGTGAACACTATATATAGTATCACTGATGTATTTCAACAGAAAATTCGTTAAAAAAAATTGTGGCAGAAATATCTATTTGAAGCCTTTATGTGATAACATTTTACATTTAAAAAAAATATCGCTTTATTATACATAAAAAAATTACACTAATTTCCCTACATACTTTGTGGCATAATAAATAATCATAGATTGTAGTCCAAGATATACTAATGCAAAGAAAAAAATCAATTCGCCTGGCAGTTGTGTTTTCATCAACAAAATCACATTAATCAGCATAGCAATAACACTTGCAATAATCCAATATATATAGTCGATCTTATCGAAAATTTTTGCTAACATTGGGACCTTATGTGCATAAAAAATCATTGATGCACTACATATATTTCGAAAAATTCATCGGCTCGCTACAGATGACATATTACCATTAAAGTATGAAAATAAACTCACATATATTGCAAAATTTATCACAAAAAAAACAACAAGATTTTGGATAATACTATTATATTTTACTTTTTTTAATAATCATACATTGATGATAAATATTCATAGTATCAACCAATAAAAAATATGATTAACTGTTGTAAAATCACCAATATGTGTGATATAGTAGACAATCAAGACAACAACCACAATAATATTTAATAGCTCAAGCATCTGTTTGGCCCGATTTGGCATGGTATCTATATACATATATAGTAACTCTATATATGGAGAATTAAAATATTTTTTTTGCATGGTTACTCTTTCACCTGCAAGAATGCGCCTCACAGAAATATCTTTTTTCTTGTCATTTGATATTGGTCTATGTTGAAGTATACGATATATACCATAATATACGCTACTAAGAAGTACACCACTAACTAGTAATGCTCCATATACATTATGTATTTGATTGCCCATAAAAAGAAAGATTGTCCCCAATGAAAATATACCTAATAGATATCGAAAATATTTTTCAATGTCACTATATAATCCTACAATAAATACCATAAATGCTATAACTCCTAGATTACTTACCCGTAATAGAGAAAAGACACTAAAACACAGTTTTCGTCATCAAAGACCAAGCACAATACTCAACAATAATATAATAGACAGATAATATCACAACTGAAAAATAATTTTTCCATCCTGATATTTTACTATATACGATCATATTCGAAGAAACAAATTGAGAGCAAGTAACCATAAAGTGATATCTGTGAGATTTATACCTATATAATTGAGCACACCTACCAGTCACGCAAGGATAATAGTTCGCGCCACATATAAACTATATTTTTGTAAAATTTCTGATCATTTAAGTTTAATAGTTTGTGTCGCTCAATAATATCAAAAAAACAATCCCAAAAATAGTAATGGAACAAATGCAATATACCATAAACCTATCCCATAAAAAAACAGAATAAATCATAATATAGAAAGAGAAACAAGTAACAAAGACATGTACTAGTGTAGTATATAATAAAACATTTTATAATGCAAGATTTGTAGTTATTATTCGCATCAAAATATAATGAAGAACTATTCATATTCATACAATGATTATGTCTCTGCCAATCATTTTGTTTCTAAAATATCTCGCAATACATACAATGATTCCTCGCACTCCTATAGTAATCAATGAAAACACAAGTCCATAGTGATTTGGTGAAAACATATAAAGTTCATTAATATATATGTATATAGCCAACATAATAATTATTCAAATCAACAAAAACTCTACAATATCATATACAGTATAAAGCAATCATCATATATCACTACATTTAGATATAAAATCTTTTTGCAAAAACTTCCAAAAAATAGCTGAAGAACCTAAAATCACATAATCTTGATTTTTAAGTGAAATTTTTGCGCCTAAAGATTTGAGTATTTTTATATTTTCCATCCTTTCTGTTTCTTTTATTACATCGAGAGAAGTCACACATGATTTAGGAAATATAGTGTCGTTTGTCGTTTCTATACGTAGATAATATTCAGTATTAATTTTTTCCAAAATTTTGAATATCTCTTGGATCGATTCACTAATTTTTTCAAAATTTGTCCCCATACGGAGTTTTTTTAAATCTTCCGCCAATGTTTTAAGCTTTTTCATATCTTGTATCTCTATATATTGTTCGGACCTTTTGACCGTTGTTTCAATTTTTTCAAACACATGTACAATAATTTTTTTTGCTGACTGTAAATGGACATCTTCATAGACTTTCTTGTTTTCTTCTTCCTCTTTTTGGATTTGATCTTGGATTAGTATCTTTTTACTGAGTGCTATATTTTTTGATTTAGCTATGATAGTAGCACTTTTTTGGTCAGATATCGGATGAGCATAACTGTTTATTTTGTAAATATCAAATCACAATAATGTAAAAAAATCACAAGCCTGTTGAATATCTTCATATTTAGTTACGATGTCTATATCTTGAAAATTGAGTTTTATGGTAAAATATACATCTCCGAACCTTGTGTTTTCTGTAGAAAATTCTTTGAGTGAAAGAATCAAAATATTTGTATGTTCAAGAATTTTTCTTGCTAATAATGGTGCATCTACGCACACCAATATTTCGACCGTGTACTTTTCCTTTTTCTCTTGTTTTATACCGTTTATACTAAAAGTCATCACAAAAATAATAGGTAAAAAGCCATATCCTGCCCTAAGTTTATGCTTTTATATTGAAATTTCAAAAAAAATCAATATATAGACGCATGAAAATAATTAAAAATATATACTTCAGCATTCGTATTATTTTAATAACGCATGTATAAACAAAATAGATAAATAACCTTCAACATTTCTTCAAAGGACATAACGCTTGGGTCCTTTTTTCTTCTACTGCTTTTAGTTTGTATAGTATTATCATGAAAAAACTTCTCCGAACGCTTTTTATTCTTCTCCTACTCGGACTAGGGTTTCTCTACTATGTAAAGTTCATGAACCCAGCGCCCGTAACGCTTGACCTCGCTACCATCTTCGGTGGCGATATCATTGGTAGTGGTGATACAATAACATTGACTGGCCCAGTCAATTACCAAGTCAAAGAGATAAAATGTACAGATTCGCAGGTATGTACAAACGAAATCGTGATCTATACTGGATATTTCAAGACCTATACCTCTCCTGATCTAGGGGTAACATTCAGCGTCTTTGAAACAAACGAAATCACTAGTGGAAGCAGTTATTCTATAATAACAAGAAAAGATAATCAGATATTCCAATCTGAATACGGCGATATCCCTATCATCACGGTTTATAAAAAAGAGCCAGGCGTCTCTACTGCAGACGAAGTCAAAGCCAAATTTTTTCAAGCGACAGATACTGGATGCACAGTCGGTGATTATAATATTTTTGAATGGGCAGGATTCGATGTTACTAACAAAAAGTCCAACTATGAATACGTAGGAATGATATTTAGTGGAAAACTGACCGATGAATTGAAAATCAAATATGACTGCTCTTTAGGATCATACGATATTTGTAATATACGTTGCACTACTGGTGCAGGAGTACAATCAGATCAAGGAGCAATGGTATTTTACCTCGGAAAAAAAGAAAGTTCTACATATCTGCTAGTTCAAGGCGGACAGGATTATCTTATTTGATGAAATCTCAAAAATCAGATAGAGACCATAGAGATAATTAAATAATTTTACCTTCTATTTTTTTTCATGAAAAAACTTCTCCGACCGCTTTTCATTCTTCTCTTACTCGGACTTGGATTTTTGTATATAGTAAAAAATCCTGATTTACCTATTTCTCAAAAAATCTTAACTACTCTATGAATTGATACGACAATAGATAGCAAACAGAAAGCTATTGATCCTAATTGTACAAGTTACTTCGATGGTTGTAATACCTGTATGGTATCTGGTGGAATCATCGGTGGATGTACAAAAATGTATTGTGAAACTCCTGCTGAACCACAATGTCTAGAATACGTGTGGACAGGAATGGACTTGAGCGGATGTATAAGTTATTTCGATGGATGCAATAATTGTAGTGTAGAAAACGGTAGACCAAGTGCATGTACATTGATGTATTGTGAAACACCAGCTGAGCCAAAGTGTAATGAGTATGCGAGTGGAAGTGAGAATAATGGAAGTGTCTGACTAGCAAATCCTGCTTCTACAAATTGTATAGATCAAGGAGGAACGCTTGAAATCGTAGACGCAACATGATGACAAATAGGAATGTGTACCTTGTCAGATTGAATGGTTTGTGAAGAACGAGCATATATGAGAGGAGAATGTGGAAAATAGTCATTACCCCACCCTTTATCCCTCCCCATGGTATGGAGAGGGAACAAAAAATCACCCTTCGTTTCCCTCTTTACCAAAGAGGGCCTTCAGTCAAAAATCCCCCCTTGGCGTCTATCCCGCAAATCGGGACTAAAGAGGGGTTAGGGGTGATTTAAATGAGGACAAATATGGAAAACTTTTTTACTTTTTATTACAACTTTCATGAAAAAAATTATT
>CAYRIQ010000004.1:31411-34567 GCA_964424505.1 uncultured Candidatus Peribacteria bacterium
TTCTTCTTTGAGCTGGTTTCCGATATTTACTTATCAATACTCAGATTTTTGATAACTTTTTGTGACAAAGTACGTCAGAAGAAATCACAGAAACAACCGTACAGACTACATGATTGGTTTTTGTAAATGACGCATGGTTTACTAAAAAACCTGTCGGTGGATTGGAAGGATTGAAAGAAGAACCAGATGGATTAGCAGAACTTGAAAAATGTAAAATCGATCCTGCGAGTTTTGGATGATGAATGGAAAAATGTAATGAAATCCAAGCAAGATTGGATGCATACGTATTGGCAGACTATTCGTTTGAATATTCAGGATTTTATGTCTATGTTTTGGATACGAGCATGATATCATGACATAAACAGATGATAACTAGTGGAATATTAGAACTTACTCAAATATGAACATATCCTATAAATTTGATAAAAAATATTTTGACATGCACCACATGGATGAACCGAGGAGTTTCAAATGGTGTTGTCGATATGCCGGACCAACAATTTCCTAATGCTGATATAACAAGAACGTTCATCAGTTTTGAATGACAAGATGGTTTGAGTCCAGTCATCCAGATTATTTTCAAAAAATGAAATTATTTGGTAAGGATAATGAATATGAATCGAGCGTATCCATTTGGTGGTCCTGAAACTACATTATCACCATGACTTACTGTGTTTATGAAAAAATTTTATGATATAGAAATGGCATTAGTTGAAAAAGATCCAAATCACGAACTTAAACCTGACCAACTCATTGAAGCATATTCTACTACTGTCGTTACTAATCCAGAATATGCAACACTTATGAATCAAACATTAGCAAACGCCCTCAATCGATTTGCTATTAAATAATAGAGGAAAATAAATCCACTACGAGTCTCCCGCCTATGTGTACCTCATTCCCGACCCGATCGGGAATCCAGTTTGCTAAGTTATGGATTCCCGCTTTCGCGGGAATGACGTCGACACAAAACAGCAGGCGAAGAGTTTGTCCCCAACCAAATAGCTTTATTACTTTGTAATCCCACATGCAACAAATTATCTGAAATTCTTTCCTCGATCACTACTTCGACGAAACGACGATGTCACTTCATATCAAGGAAGGGCGTCCGATTCTGAGAAAAAAAGGTACGCCAGGAAATCGAAAACCAGAAATCGATACGAAGTTTTTTACCAAAGATGAGATGAAAAACTTTATCGACGATATTTATGCTGAAATAGAAAGCAGAGATGATGGATTTATGGAAATCGATAGAAAGCTTTCCAAAGTCTTACAACTCGGGCCATATAGAATAGTTATCGTCTATCCACCACTGTCTGATGGCTTGGAAATGACGATCGTCAAACCAATCAAAATGCTGACAATGGATGATTATAAACTCGATAAAGATGTGTTTGAATTATTGAGAAATGAGGCTAAAGGTATTTTGATTTCCTGATCACCAGGAAGCGGAAAAACTACGTTTGCTCAAGCGCTGATCGATGTCTATCATCAAGACAATCACATCATCAAGACGATTGAATCACCACGTGATCTCTTGGTTTCCGACGACATCGTGCAATATAGTTTCACCTATGGAACGCATGACGAAGTCAGGGATATCTTACTTCTTTCAAGACCAGATTATACTATTTATGATGAGGTAAGAAATACATCTGACTTTGAATTATATAAAGATTTGAGATTGACGGGAATTGGATTGGTGTGAGTAATTCATGCTTCGAGAGCCGTAGATAGTATCCAGAGATTTCTCTGAACGATTGAAATGGGAATCATCCCACAAGTCATCGATACGGTAATTTATATAGATAAATGAGCGATACAGCAAATCTATAGATTGGAACTTACGGTCAAAGTTCCTGAGGGAATGGAGTCAGAAGATTTGGCGAGACCGGTAATAGTAGTGACAAGTTTTCTTACTAAACAGGTAGAATATGAAATCTATACCTTCGGAGAACAGATAGTCGTCATGCCACTATTAGGGACGGGTGACAAGGGACAAGTAACGAGTAAATGAAAATCTGCAATCTCTGAATATGCAAAATGAACGATTAGCAAAAAATTACAACAACTCTTACCCTGCGATTTCTTGCTGAAAATCAAGTGATCTTCCAATCTCGATATTTATATTCCCGAGGAATCCAAGGGACGCGTGATAGGAAAAGCTGGTGCGAATATCAGTCAGTTGGAAAAAGATATGTGATTGAAAATAAATTTGAGGAGTTTTGATGAGCTTCCACTCTTGGAGGTAAATACTCAGATGGATACTTCCAAAAAAAATAATACCACTGAAATCCTCTTTCCGATCGAATTCGCTGGACAAAATATTTGCTTCCTCATCGGAGATGAAATCGTTTACTTCATCGCAGATGCTCGTGGCTTAGTCCATATCAAAGCTAAAGACATCGTCAAAATGATAAGCAAGAGATGATTTGTTATAGTAGATTTAAGTAAATTATAAAAATATCCCGCCCAGGTAAACATCGTTTCCTTTTACTACACCACATCATTCCGTTCCTTTCCCACGTCATTCCCGCGTTTCACTTCATCACGTCATTCCCGACCTGATCGGGAATCCATCTTGCTATATAGCCAATTGGATTCCCGCTTTCGCGGGAATGACGTACAAACAAGAGAGGGAATGACGTCGACACAGAGAGAAGGGAATGGTATAGACACAACATTGCGGGGGGATGGTTGTCCTCCAGCTAAAAAGCTTTTAAATCTTTTAGTATAAAAAAACATGAATAATTTCCATTTTTCAAAAATTATTGCTGGTGTGGGTCCTACTCTTGCTAAAGAAACCGTGCTTTCCAAAGTCATTAATATGGTCGATGTATTTAGGATTTCATTGTCTTGAGGTTTTGATGACAATAACAAAAAATACATAGATACTATCATGAAGTTAGACAATAGTAAATCTATACTTTTGGAAACAAGAGGATCAGATATTAGAGTAAAAAATGTTTTGGACATCAAAGTAAAAGCAAAACAAACTATAGAAATAGATTATTCTGAATATGCACAAGAACATGACAAAAAAATATTTGTCGATGCCCCATTTCTTGGTGACCTCAAAACTGGACAAACACTAAAATTTCAGCAAAGTGGTGTAGTTGTAAAAATTAAATCTAGCAAAGAAAATGCAATCATGTG
>CAYRIQ010000005.1:0-27127 GCA_964424505.1 uncultured Candidatus Peribacteria bacterium
AAATATGTTTTTCTTATGTAAAAACGACCCAAAAGGTCGTTTTTTATATATTTATTTTTTGACCATTTCTCAATCTACATAAACATTTATTCTTGATTTAAGTTTAGAAATTGTAGTATACCATGGGGGTCTGATGGTAAGCGTAAATGATGAAATTTCTGGATAAGAAAACAAGACTTCTCTAGCTGTTTCTTTTCCAAGTCATACTATACGCTCTTTGATATCAGGCAAAATACTATTAACATCCTTAGCAAAATCATAAGACTGCTTAATATTGATTTTTGTAGGAATAATGAAAATATGACCAGTTTCTTGTTTCATATCCTTAAAAAAAACTATTGAAGAAGTATCTATATCAAATTTTTTCATTTTATCATATAATCTTTGTTTTACATATGTATTTACTACAGCAAGAAGATCAGCTTTTTTAATATAATTAAAATTAAAACGAGCAACAATAAATCACTTAAGAAGTGCTGTTTTTTCACCAGGAATATTTTGAATTTGAACATTTTTGACTTGTGTAGAAATCAATGTATCAAAGTTTAAAACAATAGTATCAGGAGATTTAAAATTATTAAAAACAATATTTTTCTTTTGTTTATATAAAGAATCCAATAGTTTTCCAGAAAGTATTGCTATATCTTTAAGAGAAACAACACCTTCAGATTGTAATTTTCCACCAGTAAAATCTTCAATTGCCTGTCCATAAATATTTTGAGCATAATAACTATTTTTCATGTTTTTGATAAATAATTTAGTTCATTTGACAATATTTCCTCTAGATCACATCAATACTCACTGAATATCTTGCTCCATAGCATGGATAAGAATGGTTATTTTTCAAGGATTTTTTTGAGTTCATTGTAATAGAGTAAAATCTTTAGACGCAGCAAATTGACGTCCATCTTCAGTTACCAACCTAGTGTTTTTCAAAAAAGAATAATCTTGTGGTAGCGTATTGATAAGTTCAATGGTTCATTGAGATGGTTGTTGCATATATTTAATATTAGCAGTACTAATAGTCATATTATATTTATAGTCAATATACCCAGTGTAATATGTCAAATTTAGATATCTAGAGTTTTTTTGATATGTTAGATCAGAAAATGGATAATAACGAAAATTGTAAATTACGCTCTCTATCTGACTAGTAGGAACAATATTTATACGTGTGCTTGGCAAAATAAGAGAGTAGAGTAAATACAAAATAATAAATACAAATAACACCTCAAAACCAAATACAACATAAAAAATATAGTTTTTTTTAGTATACACTTGAAGATGAAATTTTTTGATATTAAAGAAAAAATCATAAATCAATCTCAAATATTTCAAAATTTTATGCTTTTCTTGATGAAGAACAGTAAGTCATAAACTCGAAAAAAAATATTTAGATTTTTCTGTTTTAGTGACAAACAAAGCATTCAAATTTTTTTTTTGAAGAAGTTCTTTTATTTCTTTGCCCCACCATTCATTATCAAAAAAAGAATGTTCAGGATCAATATAAACATAGATAGTCCTACCGCTAGGTACTTTCTCTATAGTTTTAAATATTTTATATAAGCTATGTTCTTTTAGAAAAAACAATTTCATAGATATATCCACAAACCATAAAATTAATATTCTATTTGCTTAAAAAACTACTGAATATCAGGAATTTTCTGCCATTTTCTATGTATAAGATAACAAATAATCATAACAATCCATGCAGAATATTGTTTTATATCAAACATAATAGTATCAAGAGAAAAAACCATATGTCTAGAATATTGCTGAAACAATAAAATACAACTAATAAACAATAAAATGAGAGAAAAACCTAGCATACCATAACCAAACTTCTTTTTTTTGAGAATTTTAATATATATCACTACAAACAATGCACCTAAAGAAAGAAAAAGTCATATAGGGTATACCAAATTAAATTTATTTCGTTGACTATCGGAATGAAGCGATTTAGTAGCAATCCAAGAAGAGGTAGTTGTTCCAATAAAATTATCTCACATAAAAAGGAATAACCCCAAAGGAATTATAGAAAGTGTTAGCGAATAAAACAATATATCTGACCAAACTTTTTTGTTTTCAATTCTAGTAATCTTTTTAAGAAAAACAGCAATAGAAATATATATTCCAAGCAATAGTCCTAGAAAATGAAACTTATATCAATAAGGTGAAATCAGAGCAATAAATTCTGACCAATTAGTAGGAAAAAAACCTACATCAAAAATAAAATTGGTATATGATCCGAGAAAATATGTTAATACAATCAAAAAAGGTAGCCAATAAAAAAATTTCCAAAAGTTTTGATGATATTTTTTAGTAAGATATCGCGCAATACCCAAAAAAACCATAAAAGAAACTATGATACCTATTCCTGTCATATAAAATTTAGATCATCGAAGAATAAGATAAGGATACATTAAACTAATTAATAATTAAAAACTACAACACATGACACATAACAAAATATACAACCATATAATCCAAATAGTTCTTGTGTCTTGAATCTAGTATCTTAAGTCTAATTATCTAAGAAATTCTATAATTTTTGTCTCTCTAATTCCTGTTACTCTAATGATACCAGGGTAATCAAGTTTTTCTTCAATTTTTTGACCAATAGTTTTGAGGAGTTTTTCAAGCTCAATATCAGAGATTTCTTTTGGATTTACATAAACCATAATCTCTCTTCATGCTTGCATAATATGTACTTTATCAATACCAGAGATTTCATAAATAAGCTTTTCAAGTTCTCACATTTTTTCGATAAAGAGTTCCTTTGTATCAAATCTTGCACCAGGTCTAGAAGCAGAAATAGCATCGGCAGCTGCGACAATCCAAGCAATTGGATGATTAATAGGAACATCATAGTGATGTGCTTCAGCAGCATTAATAATGACAGGATCCATACCAAGTTTTTTTAATACCTCAGCTCAAATAGTAGAATGCGATTGTCCTGTAGTTGCGACAATTTTTCAAATATCATGAAACAATCAAGCTTTTTTGGCCAAAATAGGATCAAGACCGAGTTCCGTAGCAATAGCTTCAGAGATTTTAGCTACTTCTATACTATGAGACCAAAGATTTTGTCCATAACTATATCTAAGATAATATTGTCCAATCATTTTGACAAGATCAGGTTTCATCATAGGAATATTGAGTAAGTTTAATGCTTCTTTACCTTTTTCTGTCAATAAGTTTTGGAGATCAGCAACGACTTCATTATATATTTTTTCTATATAAAAAGGATTTATTCTCCCATCTTTTATAAGTTTTTGAAGCATAATTGCAGCAATATATCTCTTTTCACTATCAAAAGACGATATTCTTACTGTCAATGGTGTATCATCTACGATCAGTTCTACACCAGTCATTTTTTCAAAAAATCAAATATTTCTTCCTTCTCTTCAAATAAGCTTTCCTTTGATATCCTCATTTGGCAAATCAATACTCCTAGTTGTAAATTCATCTACACTATTGACAGCCACTCTTGGAAGTGCCTGAGACACGATAATAGCAGCTTCTTTATCTGCTTCCTCCTTAGTGATAGTTTTAAGTTTTTCTATAAAAATTATCATATCTTTTTGATATTCTTTTTCTACACTAGAAAAAAGTTGTTCTTTTGCTTCTTCTTTGGTCAGCTTAGCCACTTCAGCAAGTTTAGTCATTTGTTGTAAAATAGCTGTTTCCATCTCTTTTTGTTTTTCTGTAAGTTTTGTTTTCTCTTGTTCAAGTTTTTCAAGCTTTTCATCCATTTTTTCCTCTCTCGCCAAAAGCCTATTTTGGATAACCTCCATTTTTTCCAATCTCTGCGTTTCTATTTTTTGTGCTTTTTCCTCAGCAACTTCAAGGAGTTTATCAGCTTTTTTCTTAGCAACATCCAACAATTCTTCTTCGATTTCTTTTACCTTTTCCATTCTTTTTTTAAAATCCAATGCTTTTTGAGTCAACGTTTTTTTGTATCCATAAAACCCACCCAGTCATCATGCTCATAGAGCGACAATAACCAACAAAATACTCAGTATATCCATAATAATAAAATAATTAATAGTATAAAAAAATCATGCACAAATCTGACTATACTATTTACGCTAGAAGTTTCAACCGAAAAATAATATGTTTCACTCCCATTTCAAAAAAATATGTATCTGACTATTTTTTGACGATATTTTTTACCAACAAAGCCTTCCTCAATATTCTCGACTAGCCACTCACGTCATTCCCTTTCTTCATTACGTCATTCCCGCTCACTGTTCCACGTCATTCCCTTTCTTCATTACGTCATTCCCGCGAAAGCGGGAATCCAATTTGCTTTCTTACCATAGCATTGAGCCGTCATTCCCGCTCTCCGTCTCTCACGTCATTCCCGCGAAAGCGGGAATCCACCTTCCTTTTTATCGGAATTCAACTAAGCAGAGAACTTTTCCCAAACAAAAAAAAGCTCCGACAAAACGCCAGAGCTCTATTATAGAGACAATAAATTACCATTGAAAATAAAGAGACATAATTATAATAAACATACACATAGAGCATAACCATATAAATATATGGGCTATCTTTTTGTTATTTTCAACCACATCAATGGCAACAAGACCATCTAAGACTATAAACGCAAATAAGGCAGCAAACACAACCAACGGAATAAACCCAGCAACCTCAACAAAGGTAATAAACGCAAGTAAGGCAAGAAACACAAGTAAGGCAAGAAACGCAGCTAAGGCAGAAAATACAAGCTTCTTCCATATTCTATGAAAGATTATCATAGAAAAGATTCCAAATAAAGCACATACAAACCACCAAGTGAACATTCTAGGCAAATCTTTCGCCTGAAATGCTTGGTAAGATACAACACCTGCTTCCGATAAAAAACAACTATCTGCTTCTATCCGAGGAACATAAAACAAAATAAATTGTTCATAATGTCCTTTGATTTTTTTCTGACTGAATTTTATCTTCCTATCTTTCAAAAGTTGAGAAACCTGCTGATCAGTAAGTTCCGGCACATCGGCTTTAAAATGCAAACAAACTTCTGTTGTTTTTTTAGCAACCACTTTATTTGTCGCATTCCCTTGAGAATCAACGACATAAGTTTTATCTATCTGTGAAAGACCAATTTGTGATATCATTATAAACATCACAAAAACTAATAATAATTTTATTGTTTTCATATTTGAATTTTTTAAATTTATTTTTGTTTATATTTACATATAAAGATTTAATAAAAAATGTCAAGTCAGTTTTTTGCTTGCCTTTTACCAAACCAATAACTATTATATCAAAGTAAAATATAACTACGTTACGTCATTCCCGCGAAAGCGGGAATCCATCTTGCTTTATTACCATGGCATTTAGCCATCATTCCCGCTCTCCGTCTCTCACGTCATTCCCGCTGTTTGTGTTCACGTCATTCCCGCGAAAGCGGGAATCCATCTTGCTTCATTACATCATCCCCGTCCCGCCTTGCGGGATAAACTCTAGCGGGAATCCACCTTGCTTTATTACCATGGCATTTAGCTACTATTCATCAATTATTTATCCTTTATTAGTCGTTTTTTATGGAAGATAAAGATCAGCAAATGAGAGTATTTCTCGTAGATATAGTGACAAAAGACACTTCAATAGCACTTTTGGAAGATAGAATGAGAGAATTAGAAAACCTTGTAGAAACCTACGGAGGACTAGTTGTTTTAAAAAAATTTCAAAAAAAAGACCAACCAGATTATAAAACATACATTGGTAAAGGAAAATTAGAAGAAATAATGGCAGATATGCAAAGACTCGATGCAAATATTTTAATAGTCGGAAACGTATTAAAACCATCACAAATTTATCATCTCAACGAAATTCTTCGCCCACTCAAAGCAGAAGCCCGAGATAGAGTAGATTTGATCTTAAAAATTTTTGGTAAACACGCTGAAAGTATGGAATCTAGACTCCAAATTGAGCTAGCCGCTATCAGACACATGGGACCAAGAATTTTTGGTATGGGAATGGAACTTTCCAGACAAGGAGGAAATAGCTGAGGTGGAGGATGAGCAAGTAGATGATTAGGAGAAACCAACACAGAAAGGATGAAAAGACATTTAAAAGAAAAAGTCTTAAAAATAGAAAACGAGCTCAAAGAATATGAAAAAATGAGAAAACTTCATAGAGAATGAAGAATCAGAAAAGGGATGCCAACCATAGGAATTGTTGGATATACAAATACCGGAAAATCTTCACTCTTAAACGTCATGACAAAAAAATGAATTCTCGCAGAAAATAAACTCTTCGCAACATTAGGTACTCATGTAGGGAAACTCTATATTATGAAAAATTCTGAGACATGAGAATGAAAGGAAATTCTGCTCAACGACACCATTGGGTTCATCCGCGATTTGCCTCCAAAACTTATCAAATCATTTTCTTCTACCTTAGAAGATAGTATTGAATCTGATATGTTATTACATGTTATAGATGCTTCTGATCCATTTATCGATGAAAGAATACAAATAGTAAATGATATTTTGGATAAAATAGGCGCAAAACAAAAAAGAATGATGGTATTCAACAAAATTGATCTCTTAGACAAACAACAACTCGAAGAAATAAAACAGCACTTCCCCGACAAAGAAAATGTTCGAATTTCAGTCAAAGATGCAATAAATTTAGAAGAAATCAAAACAACAATTATCAACAACGTATAAACAAATTATGGACAAACAGTTGCTGAAAGGTTGCCTAATTGTAAACGAAAAATAACTGCATTACTAAGATATAAACTCTAAGCACGCCCCTTTCACGTCATTCCGGCGTTCCAGATTGGTACCGGAATATATACAATGCAAACTGGATTCTGGCCGCAACTTCTTGGCACCGGAATCACGTTATAGAGAAAGATGCGACAAATAAAGTACGGATGTTTTCTAAGTTCTAAATTTTTTTATCTTCTTATCTCATCACCATGACACAAAAAAACCAAGTTTACAAATGTTCAGTTTGTTGAAACATGACCGAAGTAATTCATACGGGCGGAGGCACATTAGTCTGCTGTGGCAAAGATATGCTACTTATGACTGATGAAGTAAAACCAGAAATTTCTTGAGAAAAACACATCCCTACAGTAGAAATAGATGGCACAAAAGTTACGGTAAAAGTTGGCTCTATTGAACACCCTATGCTTCCAGAACATTATATTGAATGGATAGAACTTATTACAGAACACAGAACCTACAAAAAATTTCTTACTCCAGACGACAAACCCATAGCAATTTTCAATATCGACGCAAAAATGATTGCCATCAGAGAATATTGCAATCTCCACGGACTTCGAAAAACAGACATGTAAAAAAACAAGACATCTATCACATCAATAGAGGTTTTTTTATACAAAAAAAATCAACCAATTAAACCCCGCCCTTGATAAAGGAAGGTTGGGAGGAATTTGCCCGTATTCTATGAAAATTATTTTTGAAACTGATTAAATTTTTCAATAATTTCTTCAGCTGTCTCTTCAACAGTTTTTCCATCAGTTTCAACGACTAGATCAAAATTACGCTTATCTGAAATATCTATAGCATAAAGTTCCTTAAATCTTTGCACATCATCAGCATTTCTTTGCTGAGTTACTTGATAAACTTGCTGTAATGAAGCATAATCATCACCAATCCTTTCTGTATCACCAAAAATTCTTTTTGCTGCCTCATCATCACTAACATCAAGAAAAATTTTAAACGCTTTTGGTTGACAATAAAATCACAGTCTACTATCCAAAATCAGAGAGTCGTTCAGATTCAATTTTTTTTGAAATTCTTCATATTTGAGATCAAAAGATTCTTTGTTTCATGGTTGCTCTCATAAAAGATTAAACTCAGAAATAGTTAGTCACATGTGAGTAGCAATTTCTCTTTTCATACCACCGATAGTAATATGTTTGTACCCTAATCTTTCAGCCAAAACCTTAGCAAGACTACCCTTACCACTTCCTGCCTTTCCTGATATAGTGATTATCATAATGAGAGGAAACAAATAAAAATTATCATGTTCATAATAACCAAAAATATTTTAGCTTACACAAGTAAGTTCAATATCATATGTACACTCTCTTCAAATACGGGCTGATTGAGAGAATAAAATATAAATTGTCATCTCCTTTCATCAAAAACCAAATTAGATCTTTTAAGTACATCTAAATGATGTGACAAAGATGCTTGAGTAATGTCAAAATGTGTCAACAATTCCGAAACAGTCATTTCTTTTTGCTTCAAAAGCTGGATTATTCTTCTACGATTTTTATCAGACAAAGTCTTGAAAATCATATCCATCATTTTGATAATATTGGTTACATAGATAAACATCTACTGATAGCAAATAGTATGCTTTAAAAAGAAAAAAACAAGAGAAAACAAAAAATATTAGTATACTCATACACAAAAAAACAACATCAAAAGTTATGAAAAAAAATCAATTACCAAGCTATATTTGGCTTATGAAAACAATATTATGATATAAGTAACTAAAATGTCAAACTAATGTGAAGTAGACAAGCTACTTTATTGTCACAAAATGTCTAGTTATTCGTATATACAGCAGAGACATAATGAATATTTGCAATAATTTATGACTTCACAAAAAAGTACACGCATGAAACTCCAAGAATTTTTTGACACAAAAAAACATATTTTACTGACTGATACAGAAAAATTAGATTGTTATCAGAGTTTTTTATATAAAAAGACAAAAAAAAACTCACTCAAAAGATGATATTTTGTCCATGCAAAATATTTTGTATACAGTATGATATTTGTCATATTGATGATGGGTATGTATGGAGTATATTTTATAAATAATGGCGACATAAAGGATTATAGCCGATTTGCTATTCAATCAAATTCAAAAAACACTGTACAAGCTGATTATATAGCACAAGTCATCGAAGGAGAAGGTAAATTTTTTATAGAACACAATGGTGTGTTAGTCACTACCAACAATATCGGCAATGGTGATACTATTTTACTCAAAGAATGAGCACAACTAGTGTTTGAAATAAATAGTGGTACTCAATCCAAAATTATTGGTCCAGCAAAACTTGTACTTCAAAAAACAAGCCAAGAAAACTATAAACTCAATCTGATTTATGGAGATTTCATTCAGATGAAAGGCAAAGAGCAAACAGCACAAACAATAGAACTCGCCATCAACGACATTACTGTGCAACAAGAAGACACGTCTAAACCACTAAATTTTAAATTTGTAAAAAATGGAAAAAACCAAATATTTCAAAACAATGGAGCAAATATTATTGTAACCAAAAACAACGAAAAAAACAAAAGTACAACTGTAGGTAAGCTTGAAGTAATCGCTATCCAAAACAACGACATTAAACTATTTGCCAATATAGAAAGTTTTACAAAAGCAATAAAGGAAAAAAATATTTCTCAAACATTTGCATTAGCAGAAAGTACAAAAAGCACTACAGACACAGGAACAATAAATAAAACAGAAACGTTACTAAGTTTATTAAGTGCACCAAGATTGACAGAAAGCGACCAAGAACTCACAAAAAGCATTTCTTTAGCACTAAGTGCTGAAAAAAAGATTTTAGATCCAGAACAAGATGAAAAGGTAAACTCTAGTCTCTACGAATGATTTTATACTCCAGAAATTCAAGATATTGAAAAAGCTTTTATACATGGCGACGATACTACTTTTGTTAGTACATACAGCAAAATAGAAAAAAGAATACAAACAATATACCAGGCATTTGACGCAGAATATACAAAAACATCATGAGATCCAACAACAAAACTTCAGTGACTACGTGAAGCCATCAGAGCAATAAAACAAAAAATACTCAATGAATACAATACTCCACCAAAATATATACAAAATCTTGACAATATAGACAAGTTAATAAACAACGTTATTCTACAATGATATGGAAGTTCTACAACACACAATAGTGCTGAAGAAATTCAAAACATACAGGAATAATATATAATTTTTCACATTTATTTTTACTATATCACAGGACAATGATTGTTTTTTTTTATAAAAATGACTGAAGAAAACTTAAACAACTTATAACCTGATTGCTCAAATCATGAGCAGCTACACAAATTAGAAGGATCAATTACGCACAATCTTATACCCTACAACAAGATAAAAAAATTGAAAAAATAGATGAAAAAGTAGTCATCATAGAATATGTAGCAGAAAATAAATGAAAAATAGAATCGTTATTGAAAAAATCAGAAATATATACATATCATATTCTTCCTCAATAATTTCATAAACCTATTTATTAAACTATACTTTGCAAAGAAGTTTTTTTTGTATATAAAGAAGTTGCTATCATTTTTTTACTTCTTTCTTAGTATATGATTAAAAAAATATTTATAGGTATTTTTTTGTGACTCATAACTTTATGAGTTATCTACCTTTGTTTTATGTATGCAGGAGATCCAAATATATTGTGGAATCGAATGCAAACATACCGAGTATACACGATAATGTTTTTTATATCTTGAGTACTACTCTATACACTTCAATGAGGCAATAAACTATGTAAATTTGGGATGTTTATTATTATTTTGATCAATCTATTTATTGTATGAGATGTGTTTTTTAGAAATAATATCGGTTTAAATAGCCAACAATTTCTTACACTATTTATATTAGTAATGACTGCATTGGCAATCACATATATCACACATCGAATACGCTATATATTTATGAGTATTGTAGGTATTGGAATACTATTTGTTTTGTTGACAGGGATACTCCCCCTCTATGAAACAATACCCAACACCAACGATTTTATCCAAACACAAACAATAAAAATTGTAAATCAATGAGCAAACGAAGGAACCATTAGCATAAAAAACACTGAAGGAAACAAACAGATACCAATCAAAGAACTTATTAGTAACGATATAAATATTATACAAAAAACGCAAATAAGTTTTGCTTCAAGGACACAAGAAGAAATGGAAAAAATATTTATTGATCTTGGCAACGGTTCGTTTATCAATCTCAATCCTCAATCAGCCATCACATTGGAACAATCATGAGCAAATACTAATATACAAATTCTTCAAGGAGATATAAAATACTACATACCTTGAGAACTTTCATGAATCATACAAATCATAGGAAAATATAAAGGAACAAATATTCAGCAAACAACAAATGGAATACGAGCAAAATTAGTAAGATGATTTGAGCAAAAAAAAGACGAATTTTTTGTAAGTCAGATATGAGGTAGTATGGTTTTAAATCCAGTAATCCATAAAAGTATTGGTTTTTTTATTAAGACACTTTATGCTATCAGTCCAAAAACATATCAAAAAAATTTAACCAACTATAATACAATACAACAATATTTTACTATAAAAACATGAGAAACAAGCAATAAAACATGAGAAAATATAAAAAACGTGTTGTATGACATCATATCTCAAGCAAAAAAATGAGCCGAAGAAACTAGTATTACTCAACGATTCAACAACAAAAAAAATCAATAATTTATACGGTAATAAGGTTTTCCTTAGTCAATAATGAAAAATCGGTTTGAATAAGGTCTGTATACAAAGATTCATACATTTTTTTTATAGTAGGATATTGCAGAGCATAAGATGATGTAATAAGTTTATTATGTAATGATGTAAGGTCTTTGGATGGTAGTGTATTTAAAATATTTTTTGCCCAACTACCTCATGCATTTTGCATATATGAATAATAAACAAGCATAGCTGGATCTGTTATACCATGATGAATACCATTAACAATATATTTTTGTATATCAACATCCATAAAATCATCCATAACTTTTTTAAATTTTTGATTTTGCATAAGAAGTTTAAATTTTGTAATTTTAGCATCATTTCGTTTTTGTGTCCATAAAGTAGTATCAGACAAATTAGTAAATTCAGTACCCATGATAGTAGCAAATTCTGTTGGATCGCTGGTGTTCATTTTTATAAGAAGATCTTTTGCTCTAGTACCATGCCATTGCAAAAGTCACAAAGAAACTCAATTTACATCAAAAGGATTTACAGCACCATAGTTACCACGACTTTCTCATGTAGTAATAATGTTTTTGATATATGACATATATTGTTTTTTTGTAGATACTTTTGAAGATAGAGATGCTTGTTCTGTTGTATCAATTGGACTTTTTGGCGTCATACTACTAAAATCTTCCAACTTATGTACTCAAAGTAAAATAGCTTCTGGAAAAACATTTCCAGACACAAAAAGTCAACCCATCAAAGACAATACAAAATGATCAGGTGATTGAATATGTTTCGTAAATCACTCATCACTAGACAGTTGTTTTATTTTGATTACTAGATATTTATCTATAAGAGATTGGTCAATATTTTGAGGTTGCCAAGAAGGATTTGTAATATCAATAATTTCAGATCAAAGAGGTCAAACAGTTTTAGGGACAATACAACCACACTCAGCTAAAACATTAGGATCTAAATCTTGTTTTCTTGTGACAATACCATCAAAAATGGTTTTAGAAAGATATGAAAATTTTATTTGAGGAAGTTTATCTATAAGTGTTTTTGGTGTTTTTTCATCAAATCATAAATCACACAGAGTATTTAAAGAATCTGAATCATATAAAAAATCAGTACAAATATATTGTTGTTGATTTTTTTGATATGCAGTATATAGAGTAGTTATTGTTGATTTTTTTTCTGGTTGATCCACAAAAAAATTAGACAAACTTTTTTCTATATATGTTTTATGAAGTCATTCTATACCACCATATTTTTTAAAAATCATATTCCAAATACCTCATTTTTTTTTATACTTATCAATATCAAACATTTTTACACCAAGTAAAGAAGATACAGTACCCAAACCAAAAAGATTTACTTGTAATGTTTTATTTATTTTACCTAGTATACTACTAAGTGTATTTCAAACTTGAAGCTTATCTAAATTATCATCTATAATATTTTTTTGAAAATTAGACAAAACAGTATTGGCTGATTGTATTGACTCATCAATTTTATCTATAGAAGTATTAATAGGAGTTTCTACCATAATAAACAATGAATATAAACTATATACAGTATATCTTTTTTTCAAAAAAAAGCAAAAAATCTGACCAAAAATCAGATCCATTTTTTTATATAAATTAGCGAGTAACGAGATTTGAACTCGCAACCTCGTCCTTGGCAAGGACGCGCTCTAGCCAATTGAGCTATACCCGCACAAAAAACAAACTATACTTCAATAATTTCAACTTTTTTGTCTGCTTGTATTTTTTTAACTTTATCAGTAACAAGGACATTGGTCCAAGCTAATAAAGTTAAAATCACTCATAATACTTTAAATATATCACCAATATAGACATAAGTAGACACATCATTAATCAAGACAGTATCACCTATAATAATTAAAGCTATACCAATAACAAATAATGTAGCTTTAGTTAATCTAAAATGTATAGGATAAATACCAAAAAGTATAAATAAAAATAAACATACCAAAAAAAGAATAATATAATATAACACATTATATTCAATAAATCATGACTGCACTATTATAGTGTTTTGAAAAAACAAATATGCTAAATATCAAATAAACAATCATGAAACAATACTTATACTAATCCTTTTAATAATGTCTTTCATTTTTTTAATAAAAAATAAATATTTTTATATTTCATATAAACCTGGAATAGAAATATATACAATACGTGTGTATATATATATTAAAAAAAATCAATCCATAATTTTAAGTCAGTATATATTATTAATATATTAATTTATATAAAAATTATATATTATATATTATAATGAAATAGTATTAACAATACGTTAAAAGAAAATAAAAATCAAAGAAGAAGGACATTATATATCTAATAAATACTATGAGTATGTTTGTTAAAATGTTAAAAAATACAATATATAATCAAAAACAATGTATATGTAGTAGTATAAAAAAAACCAAGGAAGTGAAAACAAAATAAACAGCTCTAAAGAGTTTTATTTATTTTTTAATAAAATGGTGTATCAAAAAAATGTTAAAAACTATAATTTACAGTAAATTTACTATAATTCTGACTATTGCATAAGAAAAAATTGATATAAAAATTCAGACTATAGCTCACATAAGTAGAGTATTTGCTTCTTTCATTTTCGCTTCATTTCATTGAGCAGTAATAAGTTGTATTCATCAAAAAATTAACACTCCCATACATATAGCTCATATAGAAAATCGTAGGTACATATTTACTGTTTGTATAATATCAAAAAGAGTAGATTCATCTGCCTGTATCTGAGTAGGTCAAGAAACTACAACATCTTGTTGTCACTGACTAGAAGGTACTTCTACTACAATAGCAAACGTAGAAAACAAACTAGTAAATCCAAACAATGTATATATTATTCCATGAAAAAAATTTTTAATCATTACTATGTATAAAAATAAAATTATATACCATTATTTTCGAGAGTATCACGATGTATATTGTCAGTAGTAGAGTTATTAGAAGGATTTCAAATGGTAGTAGAAGATCATCCTAAAGAACTAACAGTAATAGAACTAATAAGATTTATAATACTTAAACTCATAAGTGCTATCAAAATACCTGTGACTATCAATATAAGATTTTTTTTAGCATTTTTGACTTCAGCTCATTTAGATGATTCTATAATCCACATTACACCATTAAATAAAACCATAGTGATAGCAAGAACCATAGTTATTCTCAAAAGAAATTTAGCTATTCTTACAATAAGTGGTGCTTCAGTAGTTATTGATGAGAGATTATTTATTACTATACTTTCCCTCAAAACCTCATTACCTACAGCATTTTTTCCTGCTCATAAGTTTATAATTGTTTCATTCGTTATTGCTGGTTCAAATGCTTTTTCCAAAAGATCTTTAGCATAAATTTTATTACTAAAAGTATGTATTACTATAGAAGTAACCAATAGAAAAAAAGTAAAAAACATAAAATAAAATGTTCTATATGATCTTAAATGATAAAAAAAATGATCATGTAATTTTTTCATAAATATTATAATTGAGTAAGTAAATTGTCTGCTTGTTGATTTTCAATTTCTTCATGTTTTGCTTCTTCACTTCTAATTTCTTGCATTTTTTTGGTATAGACCATATCTTCTCGTTTTTGAGTATATTTTATCTTAAGTTCATCTTTTTTTTGTTCATATTTTAGCTCAATTTCAGCCAATTTTTGTTTTTCTCTTACTAAAATATCCTGTAATTTATTTACCTGTTCCTTATTCATCATGGGCAAAAGACTAAACCAAGACTGTTTTTCTTCAAAATTGTCCATAGATTTGGATTCTAATATCAAAACCACTAAATCTGTCATAGTAAGTAAATATTCATCAGATATAGTAAATTTTGCAGCGATTTCTCGGAGTTGTTTTGGTAGTTTTGCTTTGATAAGTTCAATGTTTGCCATAGGGTATAAAGTAAATAAATTAAATATTTTTAGTAGATAGTTTTAATAATAATTTTTCAGCTTCCTCCTGTTCTTTACGATGATATTTTTCAGCTTTTGTCGCAATAATAGGTATTTTTTTCATGTTTTTTTTCATGGTTTCGATCGTTTTACGAGACAAATGATGGATATAATTACCTCCTCTATAAGCTCCAGATATGATGTCCATGTGCCATAATAGTAATATATAAAACAAATATGATTATTACAATCAATTGTTAAAAAGCCATTCAACTTCTTTGGGATCAACGATTTGTTTATCAATAAGTCTTTGAGTATATTTTTTAAGTGTAATCATTCAAATAAGTGAAGAGGTGTCTATAATACTATCAATTTGATCTATTGCTCTCTTTTTAATATTGTTTTTTATTGAAGTGGTATTTATCATAACTTCAAAAATTCCAACCCTGGATTTTTCATCTTTGGTTTTTATTAAAAATTGTGATTGAATTCCTATTAAAGATTCAGCTAGTCTATCACTTACACTACCCTGGATTTCTGGAGGAAAAAAAGAAATATATCTATTTACCGTATTAGCTGCAGAATTAGTATGAAGTGTAGAAAAAACTAAATGTCCAGTTTCAGCTAAACTTAAAGCAGATTCAGCTGTTTCTCTATCACGAATTTCTCCTACAAAAATAATGTTTGGATCTTCACGCATAGCAGATCTTAGTGCATTAGCAAATGATCGAGTATCATGTCAAATTTCTCTTTGTGAGACAATACATTTTTTTGGTTCAAAGATAAATTCTATAGGATCCTCTATAGTGATTAAATTTTCAGTTCTAGTTTCATTGAGATATTCAAGCATAGCAACCAAAGATGTAGATTTTCCAGATCATGTAGGTCAAGTAACCAAATATAATCATTTTTTAGCAGAAAGAATATTTTTTTTAATGCTTTCAGCAATATCAGAAAACAAAATTTCTTCAAGTTTTTTGGCTACACTATTTATTTTTCTCATAACAATACCAATTTTACCCGTAGAAAAAAAAGCATTTACCCTATAAGGAATACCATTTTTTGATAAATAAGCAAAATCAGCTTCTTTGTCGCCAAAAAATTTGTCAAATCTTTGTGGATTTCATTGGAAAAGTTGCCTAAGAATGATTTCTATCGATTCATTACTCAATTTGCCTGCAGATTCTTCTCTAACAATTTCTCCATTACGCCTATATGAAATATTTTCTCCTCCAGACAAATGAAGATCAGAGATATTTGGATTTTTTTCTATCAGAGCAAGGATTTGTTCTATATCAAATGAATTTTGCATTAATTAGTTTAAAAACTAAATAGTTCAACCTACATATATAATTATATTCAGATGATGTATATTTTGCAAATTTTAGTAGAGTCAAATCTAAAATGGTTTGACTTTTGATTGTTTTATTACACTTATGTAGGTAAAATAACTTTACCTTGATGTTAGGATAAAATATACTATAAGAGATAAATAAACCCAAAAGGTATTTTTATTTTACAATAAAAAAATATGTTTTCCAAGAAAAAAACATTTAAAAACAAAACTATAGGAGAGCTCAATAACTATAAATCATATAAACCATTTTCATGATCAGCATGAATAGCTAAGTTTTTGATTATTTGTTGTTGTATTTTTTTAGTATTTTTTGTAGGAAAATATATCATACAATGAGCTCAAATACTTTGATGATACATTAGTAAATGAACAATCAAAATAGTTTCCAATACTATGGGTGATGAGATGATAAAAGACGAGTTTGGAAATGTAAATGTTATGATTGCCTGATTTTGATGACAGTATCATGCATGATGATATTTAGCAGATTCTATTATGGTTGCTTCCTTCAATCCTAAATTATGAGCAGTGACTATGCTTTCTGTGCCCAGAGATCTCTATGTATACAATAAAAATGAAAATACTATATGAAGGATAAATGCTCTTTTTTCTCATACAGTAGGAAGAAAATTACAGTTTGATACCTGAGCAAAAGTACTTGCTGATAAATTGGAAGAAATAATGTGATTAAAATCACATTATTATGCACTCATTGATTTTGAGTGATTTAAAAATGTTATAGATACTATTGGCGGTATTACCATAGATGTACCAGAGACCATACATGATGTTACTTATCCAAATGGAAAATGAGGATATATGACAGTCCATTTTGATACATGAGTTACTAGTATGGATGGAGAAAAAGCACTTCAATATGCCAGATCTAGACATTCAACTTCAGATTTTTCTAGATCACAAAGACAACAGCTTATTGTACAAGGAGTAATCAATAAGCTATTAGCCAATGGATTTAATAATGTAAGTAAACTAAAAAAGCTCTATCAAGAGTATATAAAGATGGTTACCACCAATATCTCTCTTAAAGAGATGATTGGCATGGCAAAATATTCTGACACTATAAAACATATATTTTCATTTGGTTATACGGTCCAATGTTCCAATATTACATATAAATATTCTTATGCTGCTTGTTTATTATATAATCCATCAAGAGAACTATTTGGTTGAGCTTCAGCTATTATTCCAGCTGGTTGAACTCCAGGTCAAGTAGGCTTTTATGAATATACCAAAAATTTTGCATTTTTTGTGGCACACAACCAGGAGTATTTGATAGAAAATCAGAAGATAGCAGTGCTCAATGGTATAGATAAAAAATTTGCTAAATCGACCATCAGAATTTCTGAATGATTTGCAAATCAGCTTGCCGTAAAACTCAAAAAATATGCTTTCAATATAATACATGTTCAAAATTTTACTCAAGTTTTGTCTTGAACAACAGCGTATATATTATGAACAGGAGAATATAAAAACACTATAAAAACACTTAAAAACTTCGTTTCCATTGATAACGTAGTAACCTCTCCAGATCCTCTTTTAATGCAACAATATACAGGGATAGATATGCTTTTGATTTTAGGAAATAATTATATAAATCAATTGGCAATCAAGCCATTTAGTTACAACAAGTAAACTTTATTTTTTATTGATGTACATGTTTTCACAAGTATCTAATAAAAAACAAGAAATAATTACCTATCTCAGTGGTTTATGAATACCCACGACAAATATACAACAAGAAGAATTATTGCTTCTAGCATTTATACACAAATCATACGCTGCAGACTACAAAGACATGTATACTCATAATGAAAGATTGGAATTTTTGGGTGATGGTATTTTGTGAGCTATAATCAACAAATTATTGTTTCTTGGTCATCCTGAGATGGCAGAATCAGAGCTTACATTACATAAAATAGCCCTTGTTAGAGAAGAAATCTTAGCAGAAATAGCAAAAGATATCAAACTTAATGAGATGGTCTTCATTAGTAAATGAGAAGAAAAAATGCAGGGAAGACAAAAAAATTCTATTCTTTCTGACACTTTGGAGGCGTTGATTTGATATCTCTATATAGATCTTGGTATCGATATTACAGAACAATTCATCAAAACATATATTTACACTAAAATGACCAAAATACAAAAAAATCCAGTAAAAAGTTATAAAACTATGATCCAAGAAGTAGTACAAAAACAGTATAAAGAAGTTCCCGAGTATAAAGATATCGAACATCTAGTCGATGAAAAAGGAAATGTCACCCAATACAAATCAGAAATATATATTGTAGGAAAAAAGGTCAGTGAGTGATATGGTTCAAACAAAAAAAAAGCTCAAGAAGCATCAGCAAAAAAATATTTTGAACAAAAATAACTTTAGCAAAACTATAGTATATTACCAAAACTTATTATATAAGCTTCAAATAAGTAAATTTACTAAGTTTATTACGTGAAACACTTGAAAATTCATAGTAAATATATACATTTTTACCAGTTTTTACTATATTATTTGATATACCAATGAAAGCACCTTTTTCTATTATGAAACACGCATATGTACGAGTAGGTTTGTGATTAGTAATGCTAGTTGTTTCAGTAGTTTTGTTTTTTGCTAATGCAAAATATTCAGAAGAATTTACAGGAGGAGTCAAAATAAGTGTTGCATGAGTATTAGATAAAACGACACTAAGTACTGACATTATCGAATACACTAAAAGTAAATGATACAAGGATAGCAATGTAGCAGTTACTATAGAAAAAGATATTACTAAAATTTCATTGAAAACACAATTAACAAAGGATGAAGAAGTAAATGGTTTGTCAAAAGACATACAATCATTACTCGTTCAAAAATGATATATCAAAACCACAAGTGATGTAGTAGAGCAGTCTATTACATGACCAAGTGTAGGAGCCTATATGCAAAAATCAGCAAAAAATGCATTGATCGTAGGATTGATATTGATGGCTATTTATATGTTGTTTTCATTTGCGGGGATTAGAAAAGAAATTTCACCAAGTTTTTTGGCTATTGTAGTCATTTTCACTATGATATTTGATGTGGGGATACCTGCATGAGCATACGGACTTTGGATGTGATTGGACAAAACTATTGCTATAGATACTATATTTATCATTGCTGTTCTCACAAATATGGGATATAGTATAAATGATACTATTATTGTCTTTGATAGAATTAGAGAAAATATAAAAAACAAATCAGGTCAAAAAGGTATGTTAATTGGTAAAATTTTTGAAGAGAGTATTTGGCAAACTATGAGAAGATCTTTTTGAACTGTATTTACTACGCTTCTTGTTATTGTTGCTATGTATTTTTTATGATCAGGAGTCATTAAACAATTTTCATTTGTTATCGGTATTTGAGTCATAGCAGGATCATATTCTTCTATTTTTATTTCTGCACCACTGACATATATCCTTTTAGGCAAATATCGCAAAGAAAGAAAGGAAATGTTGGCACAAAAATAAGTATACATTGAAATAAATGGTAATTAGCTAGAGTATTTCACCAAGTATATTACGCTGAAGGCTAATTACGCCAAGTTAATTACATTTATTTATTCATACGATATTTTGGATAGTATTTCTAATATAGTTTGTTATCACAACGACGATTTTTATGTAATGTGGAAACCCAATACATTACCGACAACATTTGGTGCAGAGCCATGTTTTTTGGATATTTTATTGACCAAATATATCAATATATCTCCTGATTTTTCTATTCCTAGTTTTCTTCTTCCTTATGTTGATCTTCCTGATTTTGTTCCCTGCCTACTCAATGAAAAATTAATTCAACAACAACTCAATATTTTTGGAAAAGAACAAGAGTTGTGATTACTAAACAGGTTGGACAATGAAACAGCATGATTTCTTTATTTTGCAAAAAACAAAGAAGCATTTGAAAGATATAGACAGCTACAATCTGAAGGGAAAATACACAAACGATATATTGCACAAATTCAAGGTACACCAAAAGAATCGGCTTTTGAAATCACAATGCCAATAATGCATCACAAACACAAGGTAGATAGGATGATATTTGTTCGTAGTCCAAAAGATGAGGCCAAATGAAGAAGTAAACTTCACAATACCAGCACAATAATTAAAGTCCTTCACACAGACAAAATTACTGGTATTTCTACACTTTTGGTTGGTATCTATAAGTGAGTAAGACATCAAATTAGAGTACATTTAGCTGGTATAGGATATCCTGTATTGGGAGATAAATTATATAGTAAGCACAATAAAATAGATCATCTTTGTCTTTGGAGTATTGGATTTCAAATTCAAGAATAATAAAGTGGGCCTATTCTCATAATAAGAATTTCCAACAAAACCAAAACCACGAGAGACAAATTTTTTAAAGGAGAACATAACAAGCCATTTTTTTCTGAAGTTAAAAATTGAGTCAATAATATTTGCAATATTTAGATAAAATATATATAATGAAAATATAGAGTTTTTATATTTTTATCTAAGACATGTCCTATTTAGATATAGTAGAAGATAGAAATGAGCAGTTTGAGAACAGAAAAATTGAAAAAATAGTAAAAGAATTGGAAACATCATTACAACACCATGAAACATATTTTTTACATATTATTATACGTCATTTTTGTATAGACAAACTAGACAAATATATTGGTATAAATGAAAAAATTGCTGATATCTTGCTCAATGATGAACATCAATATATACAAGAATTACCAGTCTACAAGGACTATAAAAATGTATCTGGCACATTACATGATGCTATCACAATGTATGCTGGCACATTAAAAAAAATATTGATAGGAAATCTTCCTGACTCAATATGACTGCCCATTCTACAACGTTTTAAGTCTATATTTCCAAAAAATCTAGATGAATGAAGTAGTAAAGATATAATTTCTGATAAAACGCTTGGTATATTGCAAAAACTTATACAAGAAGATTCAGCTAAAATGGCTAATAAATTAGAACAAACACAAAATACAGTCCAAAAAACTTTGATGACTAATTTGTCTACAAAACCAAATATATTTTCCGATCAAAATAAAATTTTTAATAAAGAAGGAGAAAATTTGGAATATATACACAAAAAATTACTAGAAATATTATGAAAAGCCACATTTGATGATTTTATTATAGATTTTTTTGAGCAAACAGACAAAGAAGACATTTTATTTTCATACCAAACAGAAAATATCATACAAAAATTAATCAAAAAATACAATATTATAAATAATGAAGATCAAGAAAAAATATTAGACTATTTACAAAGATTATATCTTATATACAAAAAAATCAAGAAAGATGAGTAGTAATGCAAAATTATTATAGATAAGGCAATAAAAAACATATTTTTATAAAGTCAAGTAAGCTAGAAATACCTTTTATTAAAAGGTATTTCTGTATATATATTTTATTTTCTTTTTATTATATAGATTGATATCTATATATCTATTTATTGTGTATTTCACTATCATTTTATATTATGTATATATAAGAAAAATAGTTTTAGATTAAGTATATATAAATACATATATTTATATATATTCGCTTATTTATATAATTAGTGAACTATAGTAGTTACTATAAGAAAAATAATTATGATTTCAATAAAAAAATTCACTAATTCATAGAAACATATATTATATAATAGTGTACTTGATTTTAGTATAAATTTGAATATATCATATAAGTTCACTATTTCATAGAATTAGATAATATTAGCTATTTGAAATAGTATGATATAATAAAGATAATTATGAACTGGATTTAAAATATTATTCACTGTTTCATAGAACTATATAATATTTGTTTTATTATAATAACAAACAAAAATGGAAGCTCAGCATCCATGACAATTACTTCAGCAAGAACTCACGAAAAGATGATTGACACAAAAAGTATTTGCTAGCATGATGTGAAAAAAAATTTCTGAAGTAAATGAACTCATTAAATGAAAAAGAAACATTACCGTCCAACGAGATATTTTGTTGTCTATTGTTTTTGATGATCCAGAAAAAAAACGACTTAATCTTCAAAACAATTTTGACTATAGTGTAGCAAAAAATTCTATGACGATTAAAATCCAAAATATACTTTCCAAAAAAAATAAAATAAAAGAACATGAAGTATTTGAGGATTTTTAAATGTAAGTATACAACTCCTCCAATACAAAATTGCTTACAAGTAAATCAGTGAATTTATTTCTAAATCCAGCTACAATGACACAAAAAATCAAAAAACTTAGAATTGCAATGGCAGGATGATGAACGTGAGGTCATGTATTTCCTATAAAAAGTATCCTAGATTTTTTGTCTATCCACAAACAATATTCCCAACACATCCAAAACATCTATTGGTTTGGATCAAAAAACAGTTTAGAACAAAAAGTTTGTTATGATGTACAAAGCACTGACATAGACATACAATTAGGCTTTATACCTATTTGTTCCTGAAAGTACCGCAGAGAAAGCTATCGAAAATCTAAACTCAAAAACATTGTAGACTTTTTTTTGTTTATATATTGATGTATGCAATCTGTAGTGTATCTGCTTTATTATCGTATAGATGTTGTGTTTTGTAAATGAGGATATGTTGCACTACCTATAGTACTTGCAGCTTCACTTCTCCACAAAAAAATTATTGTCCATGAATCTGATACTCATCCTGGACTAGTCAATAAAATAGCAAGTCGCTTTGCTAAAAAAGTATTTACAGGGTTTAATGGAGTACTATCACATGGACAAACAATTGGACAAATTATATCCAATGATATTGTTGTCGATGTAAGTCCACAATACAATCCTCGTACCCAAATATTGGTAGTATGATGATCTCAGGGATCAAAAAGATTATATCAAAATGTACTCCATATTCTAGAATTTTCCAAAGAATTACTATCAGATGTTGATTTTTTTGTTGTATTGTGACTTCTCAATAAAGAAATGACGCCACTTTTTGATAAATTTCCCAATGTCAAAGTATATAGTTTTTTGTCACAAAAAGAAATGGGTGTCTTATATGCTACATGTGACATTGCAATCACTCGTGGAGGAACTACATCATTGGCAGAACAAAAACTGTATGATATCAAGCAAATTATAGTTCCTATTCCTCGGACTCATGATCAGTATGATAATGCCCATTGGTATGTAAAACATTATAATGATATTTTTATCAATCAAAGAGACCATAATTTCGAGTCACAACTAGAAAATGCTATAAAACATTTTAAATGATTCAAAAAACCCATACAAAAAAAAGATAAAAAAGCAATCATTGAAGAGGCAAAAAAAATTGTTCGAGATGCTTTATTGGGCATAAGTGGTGAGGCAACCAAAGAAATATCATAAAAATTTTTTAGTCCCCAAAATTTTATATTTCAGCTTTTTCCTGACTTTGTCAGTTTTTTTCTAGTTTTGTCTTGGTATACTCTTGGCTGTTCTGCGCAGAACGCATGCAATAGCTTTATTTCTAAAAAACTCTGATGTTTGTCAGACCAATTATTGTGACACTAGTGGCAAGTGGCTTGTTTCTTCTTTCATCATCACTCGCTCAATTAGAATGAATAGACGTAGGTGAAGATATTGTATCAAACATATCTGACACAGGAACTAGTATTTGACAGATTATGACATGACTAGACACTTGATGATTTACTGCTTTATGACTAGATTCTTTGATGTTTGGCCCCCTTTTGTTATCAGGCGAAAATGATGCTCTTTCAGGATGATGAATATCTACAGGAACAATAAATTCATGACAAAACTTACCAATTATTTCTGATCCAATTCCTCGTTTAATTCTTTCCGAAATATATTATGATGGAACAGACGAATGGATAGAAATCACGAATATTGGTCAATGAGATTTTCAAGGGAATATTACACTGGTGGGAGTAAAAAGTACTTCACTTTTACTAACCAATATTTCCCTTCTTTCTGGAGAATCAAAAGTTTTTGGAGACAATCTTTCTCAGATTTCAGAAACTCTAGGCAAAACATGATTAGCATTTAATATTTTGGATACCACAGCCATCAATATTCAGTTATTTATTTCTGGTCAGAGAGAAGATAGTTTTTTGGTGGATCAGTATTGGGTCAACTTATACAATGACAAAAAAACATCATTTGAAAAGGTTGCTGAGATTTCCACCCGGGTGCAATGAGACAGAATAGCTTATGCACAAAGTGGATATACAATCAACCCGGGCATGTACTTTGCTACAGGAAATGTGACTAATGTGTCATTTCCACCTACGCAGTCATGAATAAACTCACAATTACCTATTGCTTGTGATACTATAGATCAGAGCGATATCATTAAAATCAGCGAAGTATTTCCCGGAAACGAAAAATATCCTCCATATATCGAATTGGCAGTGCACCAGGACATTAGTGTAAATAGTCTGTCTATATCTGGAGATCGTTTGGGTACAGGAGTAGAATTTTCGTTTAATAGTCAAGGTAGTAGCTTAGACAAGAATTCATTTTTGTTGGTATCTTCTACAGGATTTTGGCAAAACGAAGAAATTGCTAGTGTACGAAATAGTGGTTTTTCTTTGCTTGATACCTGAAATTACTTACTGATAACCATTGGTTCTTGACAAAGTAGACGAGTTTTGGACATTGTCTATCTTTCTGGACATATAGTAGGTAAGTCCTCATATTTTGGGTCTAGAAACAGTCAGTGTGTGAGGATTATGGACGTATTGGACGAGTTTTCGCCAGGATTTGACCAAAAGTTTTTGAAGTATTTCTCAGGTACTACGACAACTAAAATTGAATATATTGCTCTAGCTACGGGAAATCAAACAGCAACAGGAACGTGTCTACTTAGTTGACAAAATGATGTGTTTTCGTGAAAAACTATAGTTACTACCGATGTTTCATGAATAGAAAGTAGATATACTATTCGTATTGTGAACGTTGACTATGATCCTGAAGGGTCTGATACCAACAACGAAAAGATCACATTATTAGCTACAAATGTTTCTGGCGATACTACTCCACTAGATTTGAGTAAGCTATTTAGACTCAAAGTAAATGGAACAAACAAAACACTTCCACGAGTCTTGCCTATAAACGTTCCGACCACATTTACCAAAACTTTTGGTTTTCCAAATAGTACAGACAATGGACAAAGTGTTATTGTCCAATTGACCTATGGTGATTATATCTTTGATACTTATACTTATACTCCTACGCCACCTCCATTACAGGAAGAGGAAATAATGACGTGAAATTTGAAATTATCATGAACGCTTTTAGACCTTTCTGGATTGCAATTTACTATTACCTATGTGCTTCCCAATCCTATATGATCAGATAAGGCTGAAGAACTTTGATTACTAATTACGAACTGCATAGATTCCGGCTGCAATCTCTTAATGCCGGAATGAGGTACATACAGTGGTGGGCTAGATCTAAGTCAGGGATTTAGTCTGAAAATAGGAAAAAGCACCAAAAAAATCAGTGGAATTGTCAATATTGGTCAGGAAAATATTTTGTCAGGAAGTTTATGATTGGTCAATAAATCTTCTTGTATTTCTCTATTATACATGGGTCAAGAGCTTAGTATATTTTGTTATGCTTCACCAAAAGAAGGCCAAAAAATTTTTGCTTCTGATCAATGACTCCAGGAGACTACTCAAGAAAATTTAGATATCCTCAATACGCTTTCACTCAAAAAAATAGGAAACCAATTGTGTGTTTGGTACAAAGAACAATCATTTCTCTGTAAACGTATACCAGCTTCTAAAGCAGAGATTAAAACCACTCAGGAACAAAAATTGTATAAAGGATTTGCAAGCTTAGTAAAGCAATATATTATAAACAACTGGAAGGGGTTATATTACAATACACCAATCAAGCAGTATTTTGATCGTGTTGCTGTGGACAAAAAATTAATTGCCCAGTGACTCACCAAAGTAGACATATATGGACAAACAGTTTTAATTACTGATGTAAAACAACAGTTAAAGATTATTCAGACTACGCTACCATGAATTGTGGCATTATTTGAATGAATGAACTGACTATAGATGGGGTAGCTGGATTAGCCGTAGCCGGGAAACTCCACTATATTAGACGCCATTTCTTTGCTGTATTAGACGTCATTGCTGCAGTCCATATGTCATTTCTTGTTGTGTTAGACGTGAGTCTAGCTAGTATGGATTCCGGCTGCAATCCGGGACGCCGGAATGACGTGAACACAAACAGCGGGAATGACGTAAGAGACAGAAAGCGGGAATGACGTACGCTGGGATGGTTATAATATCTCTTTTATTTTATTATTAATTA
>CAYRIQ010000006.1:0-25219 GCA_964424505.1 uncultured Candidatus Peribacteria bacterium
AAATCCTTTGAGCTTTTTATATATTTTTGAACTAACTTTTATTTTAAGACGAGAACCATCTTCCATCTTTACTTTTTTTTCAACTAAATTGATCTTAAATGATCTTTTAGTTGCTCTCATAGAATGAGATCTCATATTTCCAGATGCTGTTCATCTTCACGTAAAATCACATATTCTTGGCATTTAAAATAATTATAAACTAAAATAGGTATTATTTCTTTTCTTCTTTTGCTGGAGTAACTGGTGCAGGAGTCGCTGCGTCAGCAGTAGCTACAGGAGTTTCTTCTACTTCTTCATTCATAGTAAGTACAGTAACTATAGCTTGTTCAGGATCATCAAGTACTTCTACTTTATCGGAGAATTTCAAGTCTTTAACGAATATAACATCATTTGCTGTTTGGATAGCAGAGATATCTATAGTTACATCATGTGGAAGATCTTGTGGAAGAGCTTCTACTTCGATAAAATCTTTTAATAGCTGTATTTTTCCTTCTCATAATTTTTCTATAGGAGATTCTCAAATCATCCTGATAGGTATCTCTGTAGTAACCTTTTCATCTTTATTTACTGCCAAAAAATCTACGTGTAAAAGCACATCAGTAACAGGATCCAATTGAATATCCTGAAACAAAACGAGCTGGTCTATATTTTCACCAGTAAGAGTAAGTGGAGTAGAATAACCAGCCTCTTTATATGCTTTAATAACATCATTTCTTTTTCATGCAACAGTGATAGCTTGTGTCAGATGTTTTCCATAGACAATACCAGGGATTAATCCTTCTTTTCTAAGCTCTTTAGCTAATTTATTTTGACGAGATGTTACAATAAGTTCCATTGGAATAATGAGAATAATAAATACATTAAGATTTGCTAGATGGAGGGTCTAATCCGTCTAAAATTATTTTTTTCCTTTTTTCTTTCCTTTGTTTTCTTTAACTTTCCCTGCTTCTTTGTCAAGGAGGTTAATATCTCTTTTTTCAGCAGTGATTTTGGACTTAAATCTAGCATCCTTTCCTACTTTGTCTCTGATATAGTAAAGTTTTGATCTTCTTACTTTATATTCATCCAATAAAATAATTTTATCAAATTTACTGAATGAAAGAGGATATATTTTTTCCACTTCTACTCCGGCAACCATTCCTCTCACGGTAAATGTTCCGTCAGCATGATTTGGTTTTTTTACTTTGATAACAAGACATTTAAATCTCCAAATTCTATTTGTTTCTACATCTTTTTCGTGGATTTCGATATATATTCATGGTTTAATATCCAAAATTTTGCTTCCATTGTTATCGTAGAAATGTTTGAGTCTGTCAAAATTCATGTAATTAATTTATAAGATAAATCTGATACATAATACTAGAGTCTTGTATCTTGCATCTAAAGAATTATTTAGCTTTTTTGTTCATAACTTTAGCTTTCCATTTTTTTTGTTGTTCAAGGTTTTTCCTTACATCCATAATTACTACTTTTTCTACTCTGAATAATGCTTTATTGAGTTTTTTTTTTGCATTGGTTTTTAATCTAGACATACTATATAAACTAAGTAGTTAAAATCATATTTGGTAAACTATTTTATAAGTCATTTTTTCGTCAAAGCAGCATCGACCATTTTTTGAGTAATACCATATCTTGTAAGTCTAGCTTGTGCTTTTAGTTTAGTCTTATATATCCATTTTGTCTCACCTTGCTTAGCTTGTTTTGACATAAGATCAACGTACCGATCGAGCGCTTTTTCCAGTTTTTTACCAGATTTTTGCCCCGTTCGAGAAACATTATACATCATGTGTTTGTACTTTGCACCACTAGTATTTCCCATTACTTCATAATTAACAGATTAAAAGATTATTAAGATTAAAAGATTTTTTGAATGAATACATGAATCTTTTAATGTTTTAATATTCTAAATGTTTTAATATTTTAATTTAATTGATATATTTAGCCATATATGCAAATGCTTTGTTAGCTTCAGCCATTTTGTGCGTTTCTTCCTTTTTCTTTACTGCATAGCCTTGATTGCCATAAGCAGCCAATATTTCTTCTGCTAATTTCTTGTACATAGGCTTGCCCGTCTTGGATTTAGTAGATGCAAGAATCCACTTAAAAGCAAAAAACAATTTTTTATCTTGTTTTACTTCTACAGGAACTTGATATACTGATCCCCCCATCCTTTTAGACTTGATCATCAAGCTTGGAGATGCGTTGTCGATAGCAGTTTCCAAAACTATTTCTGGGTTCATGTGTCCATTGGTTTTAATCTCTTGGAGCATATCATTATAGATTTTTTTCGCTACACTTTTTTTTCCATTTTTCATAATGTAGTTGATAATCTTTTCGATTTTTGGGTTAGATAATGAACCAGCAACTAATTTTGACATAATATAAACATAAGTACAAGGTAAAAAAACAAGAAATATAATTATTTAGCAGTAGCTTTTGGTCTTTTAGCTCCGTAAAGAGATCTAGACTGTCTTCTCTTGTCTACAGAGTTAGCATCATATTTTCCTCTTACGATATGATATCTCACTCATGGAAGATCCTTTACTCTTCATCATCTTACAAGTACTACACTATGCTCTTGAAGTGTGTGAGATTCTCCAGGAATATAAGCAAGTATTTCTGCTCCATTGGACAATCTTACTTTTGCAAATTTTCTTTGTGCCGAATTTGGTTTTTTTGGACCCATAACAGACACTTTAAGACAAACTCATCTTTTGAATGGAGCTGGTCTTTCTACTTTTTTATTGTTGTCGAGCTTGTTTATACCAAATTGTAAAGCAGGAGCTTTGGATTTGTACGTCTTTTGAGTTCTTCAATTTTTGATTAATTGATTGATAGTAGGCATACTAAACTTAGGATAAATGATAAATAATACACATTACATGTCGAATAACAATAGGTAGTACCTATACTCTAATAAAATTCAAAGTAAACAAAAAATTTACGTGTACATGTATATAGGGAAAATAGTCTCAAAATCAATACAAAATTGATTAAAAAATGTTGTGTAGAGTAATGTTGTAAAATGAGGTATATTTTGTCGGAGAAAATACAATAAAAAATGAGATCAGATATATGTTTTTTTGGAAAAATTAAAAAAAAAGTAGCAAGAAAAACTTGCTACTCTTTAAATATTTACTGTATTTTCATAATTTTTTTACTGATAGATATGCCATCAGTATTGGCAAACTTTATTATATAACTTCCTGGTATGAAATGAGTTATATCAATAACTATTTCTTCATCCAGTGAGTTTTGATGGCTATATACTATTCTTCCTGTAATATCCTGAATTGATATTTTTAGCTTTGCGTGTACATTGATATTTTTTAATATAATGTACTCGTTGGCTGGATTTGGAAAAATAACTATATTGTTTATCATGTTGTTAAACTCAATGCCATTCGGCGGGATTATACCTTCCGTAACCGGAATATATTGAATCTGACTTGCTGTACATCCTGTGATAGGATGTGCATAGGTATAGGTAATCATATGAGTACCTGCACCAGCCACACTAGGATTAAATATACTTCCTGATGATACGCCAGGGCCACTAAAAGTACCTCCTGGTAAATTTACCAGTGGCATCAAGTCAAACGCCGGAGTATTGGTGGTAATTTGTCCAGTAACATTAGTAAACATAATTACCGGAACAGGATTGATAGTTAATATATCTGTTGCACTAGCTGTGCAACCATAAGTATCTGTATATCTATAGGTAATGGTAAATCCACCTATACCCAAAACAGATGGGTATATGATAGAGGCATTGCCATAAACATAACTGTAGGACCCTCCTATTGGAGATCCACCAGCCAAAACAACACTGTCTGTACTTGTACAGGCATGGTCAGTTACTAAATTTAACGTAACTACTGGTAATGGGTGTACGGTAATAGTGATGTTGTCACTATTGGTACATCCATTAGTGCTGGTTGCGATTACAGAATAGGTCGTGGTAATATTTGGATTTACGGTAATCGCTTTTGTAGAAGCATTGTTGCTCCATGTAAAAACGCTACCTGTACCATTAGCTGTAATTACTGTTGTAGATCCTGCACAAATAGATGCTGGATTCGCAGTAATATCAACAAAAGGTGCTACATTGACAGTTACACTCAATGATGATGATTGCCCATCACCACACGTGTTTTGTCCAAAGACAGAAACATCACCACTCGTGGCTGTTCCAGTAAAATATACTGAAATCTGTGGTGTCCCTTGTCCATTTATGATGGTAGCACCATTGGGTACCGACCAAATATAACTGGAAGCATTTACGACTGTTGAAGTTGTAAAGGTGCTTATTGCACCTTGACACAAAGTCGTAGCTCCAAGAATAGTCCCTGCTATTGCTGGTAATGGTGACATGCTTAACGTCACGTTACCGTTCATAACGGTTTCACAACCAATACTTAAACTGGTTGCTTTTACCGTATATGTACCTGGACTAGATTGACCAGGCCAATGTAGAGCATTTCCTGTCCCATATATGATAGTACCTGCTAGAGGACTACCATTTAACAATAATTGATATTTATAATTTATATCGCTACCATCCAAAATTAATTGTTGGCTACTGCTTCCTTGACAGAAAGTAGTAGTACTTGATGAAAGGGTATATAAATTTACCGGATCAATAATTACGGTAGCTGCACCAGTTCCGGCGTCGCTACAGTTTAAATTATTTGATACGTTCAATATCGTATATGTGCGTATATTGTTTGGGCTTACTACAAGCATATATGGGCTTGTAGTGATCCCATTTACTGTCCAGGTTGTATAACCATCACTTATAGTGATGCTCCATACAGGACCATTCGTTAAGTAAATGGGGATCGTTGCGGATCCTCCAGGGCATATATGATAATAACCCGAAATGCTCGCCGTAGGCGTAGCATTTACATTTACCAGTACTCCCGTTGGTTGCGGTTGGGAGTATCCATATCCCAATGTGTTTATAGATAATATAAGACACAAAAAGATTTTATTTATAAAATTTTTCATAATAACAAATATTTTAATTTTTTTTTGTATAATTACGGTAAGGCTGGGCCACTGCCACAGCCTGAAGAAACTATAACACTATACCAAACACTCGCTAATAGCGATGCTGGTTGATATGTATTGTTAGTAGCTCCTGAAATGGGATTCCAAGGGATAGTAACTCCTCCATCAGGAGATGATCTCCATTGGTAGGTATATATACCATCTCCACCAGCAGGTGGGGTGGTAAATATCATTGCAGTGGGTGTTGTCCCACTACATATTGATTGGTTATTTCCTATGATACCTGTAGTAAATGCAGGGTATACTAGAATGGTTATTGGATTTGTATATAGATTATTACATACATTTTGGTCTTGTCGTCTAAACTTAGTCGTCAAGACTAAGTTTGCGGGATCATAATTTATTCCATTTGCACCAAGAATATTGGCCCAGGTTATTCCATTATTGATGGTTTGTTCCCATTGGTACGTTGTACCAGGAGCACCACCAATAGCAGGAGTCCCTACAAAAGCTCCAAAATCTATATTGTGACATATAGTTGTATCACCATTGGCGCTAATCACGCCTTGAGTAAATACATCATATACAACGATCTTTTTGTTATTTGTGAATAAAATAGTACAACTGTTATTACATTGTAATCTATACCACATAGTGTGGGTAAGATTGCCGGTAATAAGTGTTAGTGTTGTTTGACCAAAAACATTGGCCCAATTTGTACTATCAATTGACGATTGCCACTGGTACGTTGTACCAGGAGCGCCACCAGTTGAAGCGGTAGCAGTAAGTGTGCCACCATTGGCACCATTACAAATATTGTTGTTGCCACCAGTAACGGTACCAGCAACAAATACAGAATACACATTTATCGTAATTATATTACTATATAATGTCCCACAAAGTGGATTGATACAAGCTACACGAAATCTTGTCGTAGTAAGTAAATTGCCTACATTGTAGGTAAGAGCATTTGCACCAAGAATATTGGCCCAATTGGTACCATCAGATGATGATTGCCACTGGTAGGTATAAATACCTTTTCCACCAGTAGCAGGTGTACCTATAAATGATCCGCCAGGATTATTATAGCACAGAGGAGAAATTCCTCCAGAAATAGTACCTGCAGTAAGTTGTGGGAAAACTGTTATTTTGATACCGGTTTGTCCCATTATTTTTTGCTCTATTGCCAATGTAGCAATCAAAGCAATCACAATACATAACTTTTTCATAACTTTTTTTATTTAATTTTTTTATTGTTTACTATTTAATGACTGTAATTGATACAGCCACTTGTTCCATCAATAGTCTGGATTCTGAATGTTCCAGAGTAATTGATCGTGATCTGGGGATTTATAGCACCTGAGATATTTTCCCAAGTAAGCCCATCATTAAAAGAGTGTTGCCACTGATAACTAAGTCCTGTGGCAGATTGTGCTGTTAAAATGATGTTGTTTCCAAAACACACTTCTGTATCTCCTGAGGGAGTTACTATGGCTATAGGCAATGGGTTTTTTGTTACTGTGGTTGCATTACTCATTCCTGAACATGCTCCAGCAACATATACTTGATAATCTCCAGAACTACGAGCTACATAAGATTGTGTAGTCGTATTAAGGATTGATCCATTTTTGTACCATACATAAGAATTTGCTAAGGATGATAGTAATAATACACTATCTCCATCACAAACCGTTGTAGGTCCCATAGCAGTAACTGTAGGTATAACCCCAGGATTTACTGTCATTATTATTGGATTGGACGTTTTTGTACATCCATTGGCAGTAATAGTAACGGTGACAGTATCAGCATTAGCTAAACTGCTAGTAGTAAAGGAGCTACTTGCTCCATTCTGCATTATAGCACCATTTATCTTGAACTGATAATTGGTACCACCATTGGATGCAGTAAATGTTACCTCATTTCCTACACATATCGTTGAATAATTACTCAACAATATTGCTGTTGGTTCAGAGTTAACATAGACATCCGTGAATGCCCAGTATTGTTGATTGTTTTGATAAACAATCAACCAATAACGGTACATGTGACTACTATTTGCAACCTCATATACAGGGATATTTTGTATCCCTGTCGTACCTATTGGTACCCAAGTTCCCCAACTTGTACCATTCCAAATACGTTCTTTCCATATCAAACTATCGATACTACCAGAAGTAACTCCAGCAGTCATATTAATAGTTGAATTTTCACAAATGTATTTAGGGCAGTTTGTAGAATTTGTACAAACTGTGCCATCAATGGTTGCTTGTTGAGCAAATGAGGTAATACTTAGTAGCATGATAAATAATAAAATAATACTTTTCATGATAATTTTAATTTTTTTTGTTAATATTTTTATTTATGTGCCTGTTTTTGTCTAGGCAAGACAGTAATGCTGGTTGAGTACTTCCTCTAATAAAATAATTCATAAATGTTTTCAATATATTATGTATATTTTTTCGAATTATCACCATATCAACCAAATCATAAGAGTTCATAATTGCTCCTTTCTTGTTGTTTTTTTTTTGTTAATGATCTTATCTTCTACTGATAAACATATCTATCAGTATGGAATATATAAACATTTTATAACAATTGTCAAGTGTAAATAAAAAGAAAATAGCAATAAAGCATGCTACGTGATATGCTGCCTATTTGCGCTCTAAGATTGGTATGTATGAATGTAGTCATCTAATCTCCTAACAAATAATAAAAAAAAGCAAACATTGCTGTCTGCTTCTTGGTATATGTTGTCCTTTTATTTATTTAGAAATCCATCATTATATGTTCTTTGTAACATGAGCATCACATATCCTCTCAATTCTTTCATAGTTGGAGTGGAAATTTGTGTCATAATTTCTGCACGTTTCAATGCGTTGAGATGCAATGTATAATATGGACTTCCCCCGTCATATTTTGTTCTCCAAATTAATCTTGAAAGGATAGTCCCAAATTGAGCTCTTGTGATTTCATCGGCAGGATTAAATTTTGTAGTTCCTATTCCCATGAGTCCAAGCTGACAAGAAAGTTTGATATATACTTTCATTTCTGTGCTTTGAGTATTTATGTCGGAAAAATTACATGGTGTCTTGGTATTTGGAGTAAGTCAGCCAAGTTTGATAGCAAAAGTGCTAATCATTTTTGCCATATGCGATCTGATAAGTCTATCATTCATAGTTGCTTTTTGAATAGTATTTTTAGTAGTTATACCTTGAGCGTATGCCCAAAGGTATGCATTATTGAGCTCGGTAGAGTAATGAGACCCAACAATACTTCCTACAGGAAGTGTGCTAGTTCATTGAGTGCATGAGGTATTGAGTTTTCCTCATTGACAAGAAACTCCTGGTTTCTTTTGATAATTGCTATTTACACACATAAGATCGGTAATAATACAGGTAGAAGTATAATAAGATCAACCACCACCTCAACCTCAACCACCACCACAAGATCCAACAGAACAAGATTGAGCAGAATATGATCACGATAATATTCCATTGACACACGTTCTAGTCTGAGATACGCATGTTCCTCCACAAGACAGAGAAGCTGTTTGATAAGCAACTATAGATGCTCCAGAATTGATGGTTCCTCATCGAGGAAGTGTGCATTGCGAACTAGGAGGAGGCATAACTATACAAGAAGTATAAGAATAATTGAGGTTTCCTATCATAACACCATTGCTACAGGTGACGCTTCATTGGGTACATGATCATCAAAAATTGACAGTTCCAGATTGCCATACTTGCATGGATTGTCAATTGTTTAAAATATTTCATAAATAACTACAAGACCCAGCTGGTGGCATAGTCCCTTCACAAACAACTCATAAAGCTATCGGGCCTCCATTACATTCACATCACTGTGCTACTGGACAATAATTTCCTGCATTACAAGAATATGCTCATCCATCAAATGTACAGGGAGTCCCACAAGTATTTCATGAATAAATTATGCTTCCATTACATTCACACTGTGTCGTCGAACAATATTGTCCTGCATCACAAGAATTGTTTACACACTCAGTTGCTTTTACAAAAGAAAATAATGAAATAATCGCAAGAAGTGTAAGCAAAAATTTACGTGTTTTCATGATTATAGCTATTTGGAAAATAAAATATTTTTATCTAACATAAAAACGTATAACAATTTACAGAACAATGTCAAGTCTATTTTAGATAAAAATATAGTAGCGGAGAAAAATTACACCAAAAAAAACAGTTGCGTTTTAGCAACTGTTTTTAGCGACTATTTTTTTTATTGTTTATATACATCAAGTGCTTTGGTAAATTCACTAGCACCTGGAGGTAATGCATTCCATAAACTTGGACTATATTCTATAAGAACTGCTGCTCAATTGAAAATTTCATTTCTTCTTTCAGCTTTGATAGCAGCATCAGAAGCACCTCATACGGTAAACCAGTGATTAAGCTGAGATCTTCTAGATTGGACAAGATTGTCTATATTGTTTCCAATCAAAACTCATTGCACTTTTAATCATCCAAAAGCACACCATTGTTTACTAGTATCATCATTGGTAAGATTATCTGATCCAGCTAAAAACGATCATTGTTTCGTGACAAAAATTCACTTAATTATCTGTGTCTTTGTACATGCATCCTTTGCTGGTAAAATAGTAATATCTCATTTATTAAGTAAAAACATAGCATTGGTATTTTCTATAGATCAATTGATTTTAAGGCTTGGTCCATCAAGAATCACTGTGTATGGTTTTGTTTTATTGGTGTCCGTATAAGGAAGTGTTCCCTCTCCTTTGAAGACAACAATATCTTGACCAGGTACTTTAGAAACAGTAATAGTATTTCCTTCGTCAGATTTTATGGTAGTATATGTAACTGCTATTTTAGAATATTTTTTAATGAAATTGTCCATCATAGTAGCAATACTATTTCCTCATTTGTAAGTATCAGCATCGAGAACCATGATTTTGTCGAGATCAGTGTCAGTAATAAGTGTATTTCCTCCTAAATTATAATAGCCATCTAGAGGAATGGTAGTAGCTTTTGGCGTAATTCCAAAAGAACTTTTTTGGATAAGATATGGTTTAGTAACAGTAAAGTTTACACTACATACTCTATCGATTTCCGTACCTTCATCTTTGTCATCACTACGACAATATTGGTAGGATACTTTATCCAAAACTACTTTATATTCTCAAAAGACATCAGTTACAAATCTATCAGAATCAATAGTATATTTTCCAAATGCATTTTTAAGAGATCAAATGTTGTTTGATTGATTGGTAAAATAATTGAATAGTGTACCATTTCGATTGTTTTCATTACATTTTTTTGTAATTGTATATACAGGATCGTTGTCTTCTTCAGTGTTTTCTCAATTGTAAATGCTAAAGGTACACTGGATACTGTCTTCAGGAATTTTGCCATCTGCTTTCCCATCACAAGTATTTCATGCAATAACATTTTTTTCTGCATCAAGTGTCCATCGAAACGGAAGAATTTCTCATTTTTGTATAGAAATATTATTGTTTCCTATATTAAAACATCCTACCATTTCACTATCAGTATCTTTATCATCACATCCTTTAGTACAGCTAGATGAAGAGCTTCCATTGTCTTCACCATCATCACAATCTTCATATCACTCCACTATACCATCTCCACAATATCATAAAGTAGGCTCATCTACAATGATATTTGCGCTATCGCACATGAGTCCATCAGTAAAACAACTCACTATTTTATTTTGTGGAACAGTATTTTCATCATAAGAACAAAATGTTTCAAAACGAGATACATTGCTTCCTAAAGCATATCTTCATCCATCTTTACTTGTACCTCCTGTACCACAATCTATTTTGATTTCTTGTGCTGTAGCCCCATTTAGTGTTTCACATCTAAATCTTCCTTCTCACTCACCATCACTGTTGACAAGAATAATTCTACCATCTAGTGTATCAAGTCTACATTGTAATTGTGATTTGGAAACAGGTACTCTACATAGTCCATTATTAGTGTCATTTCAAACTCTACATTGAGCATTTCCGACAAATGAAGAAGTATAATTACAGCTTCAATTGAAGCTGTTACCTGTTCATGAAATACTTGTACCATTACCACAATCTATAGTAATTGGTGTAGTAGATGTAGTAGTATTTCCTCTACAAGTAAAATTAGTAGAATATCCATTGCTTGTGATATTTGGTATAGATCCTGTCATACTTGCACAGCTTGAGTTCATAAGTGCAGCATTGACGGAACTACATGTTTGACCAGTGGTAGTTCATCCAAGAGGATTGGCATATTGATAATTTATGCATGCATTGTTGATGATTTCTTTGGTAATAAGGACACATATGCCTTGTTGATTTTCACAAACTTGACCACTATATAAGACTCACAGATTTCCTTGTATATCACATGGCTCATTTCTAGTAAGTATACCATCTCCACACACAAGTGGTTCTTGAATGATAATACTGTCGCTGAGTGTTTGTGTAGTATTGTAGTTTAAACGTACAATTGGAGTCAGTGATATATAATTTTTTGGTCCAATAACTCCAGTAATTATAAGTGTTCATGTGGTGTTTAGTGGAAGAGTTCCTATTGTCCCATTGTATGTGGTAAGCTGGGATAGTCCTTGTGTATCTGCAAGAGAGATCACACCATTTGTTGCTACGGTATTTCAAAAATTTCCATACGTGATAGTAAACTGGATAAGATCACCACTAATTGCTTGTATTAAGGTATTGGGTCAAGAACCATAGGGAGCATTATCATATGCTGGGTGTGTAAGATTGTTTGCACTGATATTGAGGTTAACAGAGGTAATCCCTTGAATAGTCCCTGTAACCGTAGCACTATTATTTCAGGTAGTTATTTCATTGCTAGTAGTGCTGATTTTGGCAGTATTGACAAATACTTGCCCAGAAGTAAACAGCGTTTCGAGAGTCCCTGTTAGTAGTATACTTCCTCCACTTCATGCAGGAATCGTTCAAAGAGAGAAATTAGTTGTTGGTAAGTTGATATTTGTCGGAGCAATATCAGTAATAGTCACATTATTTGCACTTTTCCCTCAATTATTACCATAAGTAATCATATATACAACAGAATCACCAGCTTTATAACTAACAAAAGGTGCTAATGTTTTAGTAATCCATACATCAGCAGCAGCTTGTACTACGCTACTTGCAGTAGCAGAATTGTTGCTAGTGGCATATTCTGGACTTGCAGTTGTTGTTTTAGCAATTTGATTGAATGTAGTCCCTACCGAAAAATTTTGAGCCATAGGAGCACTTAAGAGTATAGTGCGTATTTGTCCAGGATTTAAAGTAGCGAAGCTGGTATTATTCCAGACAAAATCTTGTGGATATTGAATTGTATTATATGTATAGGATATTCCATCAAATGTTGCTGTCGGAGTAAATAGAGTAGGAATAGGAAAATTACTTATAAAAGAAATGCCTGTCGCTTGAGTGGATCAGATATTTTGTAGTGTTATAAAATAAGAAACCACATCTCCCGATATGCTTGGATTCATTCCCGTCAAACTATTGGTTATTGCAAGGTCAGCAATAGGAGTAATTTGTGCCATAGCAGAAGTAAGCACAGTAGTGATTTGCATATCTGTACCTATAGTTGCCGTAGCATTTATAGTAGGAATGCTTCGGGCAGTAGTAGTTAGCTTAGCAGTAATCGTTACGGAAAAATTACTGTTTGCAGGGAGATAGAAGAAAGGATGGCGTTCTTGTCACAACATCAATAAAAAATTATTTATTGGAGTCAACGTCGCATTTTGATAGACAATCTCATAATTTGCCGTTTGTGGCAAGACATATTTGAGATAAGCATCACCAGATCAATTATATCCTGTAATCGTAAAAGTCACCAATGATCCAGAAATAGCTGACTGCGTCGCAGGTGCAATATTTAGACTGCTTATGTCAGCCCTAGTGAATCACATGAATCACAAGAATCCAAGAGTGATGATGTAAAAGATTTTTTTCATTGTCCGTAACTAAATAACTAAAAGATTTTTAAACTGGATCCTAGTTTTTTATCCATTATTTTATGGTTCCATTGATGATAATTTTTCCAGAGTTGCCTGGTAAGAGTGGCGTATTGATCATCCAGCGAAGAAGTGATCCACCAGTGGTTGGAGTATTAGTAGTAGGCATAGGACTAGCAGATACAAAATGTAATGTTCCTGGCCAGTAATCTACGATATCATAAGAAGTGATAATAGCTGTTCCATTATTTTGGTAAAGAAGCTCAAATACTACAGGATCTCAAACATTATTTCCATATTGAACGACTTTTTTTTCAAAACTCATAGTAGAATTTGGCGTAGTAGAAACCGTAAATATCAACGGTTGCGCGATACCTGTTTGAATGGCGCCATTAATAGTATAGGAAGTTGAAGCATTGTTTATATACGTACCTACACATGATGGAGTAGCATTGATATGTCATGTAACATAGAGATAGATAGTTTGTCCTACTGCCAACGATTCACTATATCTCCAAACGTATGGGTCAATAGAACTAATCATAGTAGGTAGCATATTTGATATTCATTGACCATCAAGAGTGACACATGTCGTATTTGGCCAATCATCTGTGAGAGTTATATTACTAATAGTATCTGGGCCATTGTTGGTGACTGCCAAAGTAAATCTTGCGTCTTCACCAGGATAATATGCTGTTTTATTGGATGTTTTTACAATAGATGCATTTCCACTGGGAGTATATGCATAAAATATTGCTGAAGCCCCTGTAGACCAATCGCCTACTTCCAAAAATGCATTGTTCAATGTCTGCTTGGCATATTCATATCATTTAAATCTTCCTACAATCAGAGCAGATCATTGTTGACCAGGTAGTAAACTAAATCAAGAAAATTCTATAAACTGATTTCCTCCATTGATACCTGTTCCAAATCTATAGGGAGAGACCCCGAAGATTTGACTACTGACATATTCAAGTCCTGCAGGAAGATAGTCAGACAGCACAACATTATTTACCGTAGAAGGTCATTGGTTTGCAAAGTTAATTTGGAAACTCACTAGCTCTCCAGAGTGATAAAGTACATTAGTGACCAAAGATTTACTGAGAGTAAGTCATGTATTGATGACATTGATCGTACTAGTACACGTAGCTCATGACCCAAAAGCACTTAAGGTATTGAGTGTATATGTAGTAGTAGTTGTTGGAGTTACAGCAATATTTGTATTGTTTCGATGTGGGTATATAAAATTAAGCCCTGTAATATTTGGTGTCATAATTGCCAAAAAAGCATTTGTATATGATGCATTGAGTATCGCAGTTTGTCATGGCATAATAGTAGGTGTAGTAGTAGTCAACGAACAAGTCGAAGGCATAGGATCTACAACATGTACTATTCACGTACAGGTAGATTGTTCTTCATTATTATTTACCATCATGCTAAATATATAGTCTCCTGTTTGTGTGGTGATAGCATGAGTGATTCCATTGTATTGATTTGCGTTTATTCGATGAGGTCGTGCTCATCCAAGTGCAGGAGAAACTTCAATATATGTTCAGAAAAAATTTCCGTTGTGTACATTCCATCCTATAGATAGTATTTGTCCAGTAGTCGTTATACTTGGACTTATATTCAATGAACATCAAAAATGTTGTCATACATCTACGGTTACATTACAAACTGCAGGTGTAGTCCCTGTGACGCCATTGACCGTTAAGCTATATGTAGTCGTTGTCGTAGGAGTTGCTATTATATTATTGTTGCTTCGAGTTGGATAGGTGAAAGTAATTCATGAAAGAGCAGGAGAAAATATAGCATTTGTACCACTCGTATATGATGCATTAAGCGTGATAGATTGTCCTGGTTCTACACTGGAAGAACTTGCAGTAAGTGAACAACTTGGTCATCAAGGGATTCATGTACCACCTCCAGAACAGTCCATTTTACAGTGTCATGGAGTACCATTGAGAGTACCATCGTCACACACTTCATTTTGTCCTGTAGATCGAGTATGCCATTTTACAAATTCTCCATTTTCTGTGACTATTCATCCATTTCAATCAGTAGTTCCTGTAGGTTTATCTATGATACCATCTCCACATCTTGCAATGAAATAATTTGTACAAGAAGTTTTTTGAGTAACGTTTGGATTTAGGATAACTTTCAGTATTCCGTTATGAAGGGAATTGTTGCTAGACCATCTATAATAATAGTTGAGTGATGATCAATTGTTATTTTGTATGATGGATCTTTCTACATTTTTTGTGACTATTTGTCCTGCAATTTTATTTCTTGGCGTGGTTGTCTGTGCAACAAAAGTAGAACCAGTAGTGTCTACTGTCAATATATTGCTAATATCTTGATCAACAGTAGTAGAAGGTACAAAGTTTGAAATATACGGAAATCTTAGATTTCCAGCAAAAACATTTCCTCCATAGACTCTCACATACGTTTGTGTTTTGTCAAAAACATAGCTTACTGGTCACTTTGGTTGTGCTATACGAAGATATACAGGTGATTTATCATAAAATCATAAATTTTGTGATATATCACAACTATCAGTATAAAGGGTAGTTTCTTTTTGTATAGTCCTGTTTTCGTTCGCACTAGCTGGGACATCAGAAATTGAAGTACCGGCAAAAGATACAGCACTCATGGATGCTACCATACAGAGAGCTATGCCTGCTTTAGTGTACATTTTTCTGCTAAACATCATACCAAATAATTATGTAATAAAGTTGATTTTTATAAATATTATCTATATGTTTACAAATTCTTCAGTAAATATTTCTATAAAAGGCGCTAAACATATAGAAGTACAAAAGTTTTTTTGCGGATCGTCTCCATTGAGGACTCCATCTGTATCTCACTCAGCATCTCCCCAATCACAATCCTCAAAACTCATGGTGTTGGTGTTTCCATTATAAAAGGTACCTGCAGGTTGAATTATTTCATCTCCACACCTTTCAGTTTTGGCTATACCACATCCTAATGGACAGTGTCAAGCAGTACCATTGAGAGCACCATCATCACAGGTTTCTCACGTAAATGGACTCACATATGAACTATTTGATGTATTTACGACGCCATCACCACATCGATGCAGTTGATAGTTTCTACAGATATCATTTGTTGCCATTGCAGGTTGTACACTTGACCAGTTTCTTTTTCTATTTCCTGAAGATCAGGGCAGTAGTGTTATAAAGTTTAGTCCTGTATTTGCCATATATCACATACTAGGTACTTGATTGTATCGATATGCAGAACTAATAGTTCAATCAAATCATTGTGCATATTTATATCTATAATCATAAATGATACTAATGATATTTTTATTGACATCATTGTCTGCTGGTTTTTCAAATACTACTTTATTTGGAGTAGTAGCGATTCATCTGACAGGGATATTGTAAGGAAAGACCCAACTAGCTCTCCAAAATGTAGTGTTGTCAACAAATCCAACCACATTATTACCATCTACCTTATATATCATATTGGCAAGTGGAGTATAATATTTTACTTTTGTATATATATCTCCTGCATATTCTCTCATAATTTGTCCTGCAGAATAACTATATAAAGTGCTATTTCTCAGGATGAAATTGTTGTTTAAGTATAGTCCAGCATCAGGAATAGTATCTCCATCATTGTCCTGAGATAAGTAGACATGAGCAACACTTGGACAAGATACCACACTATCCATCCCTTCTACAGGAAGTATATTGTCTATCCACTCAGCATATCACAAACTTCCTAGTTTCATACTAGCGATCAAGAGTAATGCTGTCACAATTTTTTGTTTTTTGTTCATAGTAGTAGAGATAAAAAGATTAAAATTTTTTGTTTTATTATTCACTAGCTCCAGTTCATGCATTAATATGCCCATTATCATTTGTTCCTCATGAATTATTATTTGTAGGTAATTCTCATGAAGTACTTTTACTATTTTGTCCTGTATTTCTATTTCGATGATGAGTCACTCCTACACTTACTTCTTGAGTCATAGGTTTACTTGCCTGAGAATGACTTTTGCTCCATATATTTATGCCAGATGTATATTTGGGTTCTGGAGTTGCGCTTGCACTATATTCTCCAGGTATCGGAATATCACTTTTGAGTTTTTTTACCGTGATAGCTTTTATCTCCATTCAGAGAGACTCATTTGCACACTCTCAAAGCAGATAAAATACTCGATTAACATCTATACTTATTTCCTCTCAAGAGTCAAGTTTAACTTTACCTTCTTTCAGAAGAATCGGAAGTTGTTGATCTTGTATTGTGATCTTATGTTGTAGGAGTAAAAGATTGATTTTTTTAGTAATCATCTCTTTATTACTTGTATTGACATTTAAATTATCAATAAACCATTCTTGTACCTTCGCTTTATCTGTTGTATTATTGATTGTCATCATTGCTTTGTCTGGGTTTCAGTCAAGTCCTGTAAGTACATTTGTTCCTCCCACGGGAGTCATAGCATATTTTTGTCCATTACCATTCAGTTTATAAAATGCAGTGAATCCTATAAGATTGTCCATACGAGTACGTTTGAGTCCTGTTTTTCATTTGAGGCTGTTTACAATAATTGTTCTATAGTCAGTAGTAATAGGATATTTGTCACCATTGGGTCATACCATTGTTTTATAATGCAATCCTCTGATTTTAATATTTTGCATAAGATCATTATAATCATTTTTACCATCTGTCAGCTCTATAATATAAGAAAAGATAGTTTTGAACTTATCTACTATAAGCATTTTTTCTTCAATAGATTGGGCACTATTTATAAGGTTTTTGAGATCTGTTAATGTGTTGTATTGTGGATGTGACTCTAATATTTGTTTGAGATTAGAAAAGGCATCATCATACTCCAACTCACCAATAAACGAATCAAATCATGTATTCAGAGAACTTTCCATAAAAGCTTCATAAAATGCTTTATTCTTATCATCAAATTTTGATAAAATCTTTTCGGTTTGTTCAACAAATACTTTTTTTATGTTTATTGGCATAGCAAAAATCTTTTTTATTTCAGCTGTTTCTATTATTTTTGTTTCAAAACTATTTGGTGACTTTTTCACATTCTCTATACCTTTCTTATAAGCTTCCTCATCTCTATATTTGATAGTTAATTTGTCGTTAGGAGTATCCTGAAGTTGTACAGTGTACTTCTTATCAGCTATTTTAGTAATAATCAGTGTCCCAGTAGTGAATGTTTGTCCTTTAATAGTTTCAGGTTCAAACGTAACCGTAGCATTCATTGGTGAAATAAGTTTTCATTCTGGATCGAAGAATCCAGCAGTTTCTTTTTTGATAGTAATCAGATTTGTATCTTTTTTGTCATTTGTGGTCATGTTATCGATGATATCTGATTGAATTTTTATTGTACTCCACGCTTTATGTCCATCTGGTTTTTTTTCGATTGGGGAAATATCTCTCTCGTCAGTATCTTCCGTGATACGCTGTGCTTCATCAAGTTTTGTGCTTCAGAGACAAAGAGTTCTACTGGCCCCCTTAGCTTCAGTGACGGTATATGTTCATATATCTCCAACATTTCATATGGTCAAGGTATTGTTCACTAGTGAAAAGTTTTCCATAGCTTCTGGAGTAGCATGGAGATTTAGAAATTGTTGTAGATTTGGATTTTGACTTCCAGATTCGAATTTGATAACCAATTTGTTGTCTCTAACATTAAACGTCAAATTGTCTGATTGATAGAAAGCTTTGAGATACTGTGCATATTTTTCCAGATGATATTGTGGATTTTCAAATAGTTTTGATTTACCGATTCACATTTCATATTGCGTGTAAAGATATTGTTGCTCATGTGGTACATATGTATTTTTCCAGGTAGAGATCCTTGCTCCTACATAAAAGCCAAAAATACCAAGTCTGGTTTGTCCAAGATCAACCTCTGACTGTGTACCTCAACTATTTATTTTACCTTTCTCAGTAGTTTCTCATCAATTAGCAAAAGCTGTTGGTGCGTTTTTATTTGATTTTGGCACTTTCAGCGTAAATATATTGCTCGTTACTCCAAACGACAATTTAGTGATATCGATACGTCCTTGTAGTCCAGCAATTACATTAGCTCTTCGTTCTTCGATATTTCCTGATTGTAAGATATCGATAAGATTGCTGATTGCATCTTCTTTATTGGGAAGCTTATTGATTTTTCATCACAGACCAAAAAATTCATTTGCGTCCATATACTTGACGATAAAATCAACATCTTCGGAGAGTTTCTTGTGATTCTTTTCAATAAATGTTTTGTATTTGCCTTCAGGATAGTTTTTGATTTTGTTTTTGAGATAGTCATCAAACTTTTTCTTATCCATCATATCTTCTCAAGCAAGTCCACGTACATCAAAAAGTTGTTCGCTAACAGCTCTATAATGGTCATTGATTTGATTGATCCCAGCGACACGATCTTGTTTCCAAACAAATCCACCACTCACTTCCACACCAGCTCATCTAGTCATACTTACACTGGCTACACCTTGTCACTCCAAACCGACATATTTTGCACTATGTATCTCTGATAAATCAGCATTGATAACTGTTCCATAATTATATTGTTCTGCAATGTCTCAAGCAAGTCACATGAAAATCTCTACTCATTGTGATGAAACAATGGGCCCCATCTCTCCTCATCGACTTCGTTTAGTTCTTCCAGATGTACTTATTCCATCTTTTCCAAGTCCCAACGTAAGTCTTAATCCTTTTTCTCTACTATAATGGATACCACCTTTGATAATTTTTTTGACGGTCTCTTCCAAAAATTCTTTTTGTGCTTCACGAACTGCTCGTCATTTGGTTATACCTGCTGATTGTAGTTGTGTCCTGGCACCATTATTTGTCGTAATAGTAGCATTGTCGAGTATGGTCATTATTTTAGTAAATAATGTCTCTCTGACCGCAACAGCTCATTGCTTTTTGATAAGCTCTGTCAATGCTGTATATTCCTCAGTTTCCGTTTTCCCATCATTTTCATATCTCGTGATGCCTTTGAGGTCTTTCAATCGACCATCGAGAGCATTTTTTATTCATGTTTTACTTTCTTTGATATCAATAATTGCTTGTGCGTCCTCACCTACAAGTGTCTCATAGAGATCAGGTTGTACTTCTTTACTTCCTCCATTGATTTTTTTGATTGCATCAAGAAAAAATATTTTAAATTCTGGCATTCAATCGACGTGATTTTCTCATTCATCATATCCATTGATAAGCTTACTCAGATTTGCTTTTGTACATAGTGCTGGATCAGATGTCATCTCATTAAGAAGTTTGAGTTGTGATGTAGGAAGATTTCTTCTGTCTGATATTTTCATATTTTTGAGAATATTTCCTATGACCAATCGTTCTCATTTTTTATCACCAAGTTCTACATTTTTTGTATCAATGGCTTGGTTAATAGTAAACATTATTTGTTGTCCAAAAATTGTACCCACATCTCATTGATTGAGTTGCTTTTCATTTTCTTTTTTCTGATATGCAGCAGACAATACCCCATCGCCATTGACATCACACAAAAATTTCAACACATTCCCTTCATCGACTGTAGCTTCTCTAGCATTGCTCCATTCTGCAATGACCATGTGTATATCGCTTTTAGATTCAATAAGTGAAGCAAACGTATCAAGTGTTTTTCGAGGAGTAGTAGTGAATATTTTTGCTATTTTGCCGATTTCACTATCAAGTCATCATTTTCTTTTGTATTGTAATTGTCATCAATCGATAAGCTTATTAAGCTGTTTTTTTACCTGTCATTTATTAGTTCATAATGTGATCTCTCAGTTTTCATCTTCTGTAAGATTTTCAAATTCCTGGTATATTTGTGTATATTTATAATTGGGATCCTTCTTATCTGTCAAATCTTTGTATTGTATTGCTTTACGGATATCAATAATAATCCCCGCAAGTCAGTCTTCTATGCCAAGATTGATGTTAAATGTTCTTTTACTAAGCGCATCTTTATCTTTATCATCAAACATATCATCCATTGTTTTTCTGAGTGCTCTATCATTGTCACTATAAATATTTTTTATCTTTTTATGGTTCACGGGTATTGCGTCCGTGTCATTCCCCCATGGTTGTACATAGATTTCTTTTATATCAAAACCTTGTTGTTCAGCTCACGCTGTTTCATCCGCTAAAAGAGCGTTTAATTCATCTTTTATAGGCTGTTGTATATCAGTTGTAGCCGTAGTGTTTATGTTTTTTCGTAGGTCATTGAGTTCAAATTTATATCATGTGAGTGTATTTTGTATGTCTTTATTTTCTATTTTGTCTATTTCTGTCAGATATCATGATTTTTCTGCAGCATACTGTGCCAAAGCCTTGAGTTCATCCTGACTTCATGACATAACGATATCTTTGATAGCTTTGGTTATTTTTGCTCCATTTACCGTAAGCGTAACAGATTTTTCTCGATCATTGGAAAGTGTTCAATCAAACATTTTTTCAACATTATCATTTATTTCAGCAATATGAGAATCTAAGTCAGTTTCCGTGTCTACTGGAAGGTCTGCTTTTAGTGCTGTAAGACTCTCTTTTGTAATATCTTTGATATTGTTTTCAGCAAGATACTTAGTCTTATCATCTTTTTCGTATTCGATATTATTACCTAAGGTGATAGCCATACTATCGAGTTATTTCATAAATAAAAGTTTACACATACAATAGTACCCAGAAAAAAAATATTTACCCAATTTTGCTTCTTTTTGTTTTCATTTTAACAACCGTTTTGGCTAAAATGTTATATACTATGTCATTAGTGCCCGGGTGCAGAATCTCTACTTGAAAAAAAATCACTAATACATACAAAAGCCCAAGTTAGGTTTTAAAATAATTTGCCGCGATAGCTCAGCTGGTAGAGCGCACCCATGGTAAGGGTGAGGTCACGGGTTCGATTCCCGTTCGTGGCTAATACATAAGTAAGTGTGAGGTAGTCCCGTAGTCCTACGGGGTTCGTATTTTTAGAAATTTAGAATCCAGAATTAATAATATAGCATTCAGAATTGAAAATTGAAAATAAAAAATTATAAACAAATATTCTACATTTTACATTTTGCATCCAAGAAAATGGCATCAAGAACAAATAAGCAAGGGATAGCCAAAAAAAAATCTCAACAACAAAGACAAGCTACTAGACTGAGAGGAAATAAAAGATTTGATTATCCCAAAAGAAAACTCACGATGGAAGAAGCCAAAGATCTTGGCGTAGTTGGTATAGTCAAAAATCCCAAATGACGTGATTATACGCGATTTTTGAGATGAAGAAAAATTTGTCGAGAAACAAGACTAAGGACAGACCCTGATGGATATAGATTTATTAGAACACCCGCTGGAGGTAGTGAAGTTGTAGATGCTCCAATGTCTTGATGGACAAGAGGAAGACTGAGAAAAGCATCAGCACTAAAACGCTAAAATATTTCTAAAAATAGCCAGATTACTAAAATTTGATAGTTTTTTTGACAAAAAAATTATTTTCGTTACAATGATCATACTATTTATATATAGAGAGATATATGAGTCACAATAATCACGAAAATAATGGCATTATAAAAGTTATTCAAAAAGATTTTTTTTCAATTCCTGTTTCTATTAGATTAGTATCTTTTTCGTTATTTTTATTTCTTTTGTGACGAGGACTCGGTGCTGACACATTTTTTTCTCTTTATATAGAAACTATTGTAGACAATATTTTTCGGGTTTCAATTGTTTGAGCGATATTGTCGTTAGGTAAAATGTTGTTTTCTATTCCTGTCGGAGAAGTGGATGATCACGCAGATTTAAAATCAGTATTGTTTTTGAGTAAATGAGCATATGTCATTACGTGAATTTTATATTTTGTAGCTGGGATAGTAAAATCTCCTGTAGTGTTGCTGATTGCGGTTGTACTCAATGGATTCGCGACAGCTACATTGCTTACTACGTATCAAGCATATATTCGTAAACATAGCAAAAAAAACGCCAGAGGTACAATATTCTGACTGTATTTTTCCAGTTCTAACCTTGCGTATGTCGTCGGCGCACTCATCGCTGCAGTACTTGTGAAGTATATACAATTACCATATATGTTCCTTTTTATTTCACTTTTTGCGATACTTTCGTTTTTCACTGACAAAAAACTTCCCAATCTCAGTAAGACAAAAATCAAAGCGTTCCTAGGAAAACATACTTTCGTTCATAAATTTTTTGTTGAAGTGTTTTCTTTTCATGCTATCAAAAATGTCTTATTGACTATGAAAAACTATTCTGCCAGACTCTATTCTGCGCTTGGATTTGAATTTCTTTTCAATCTCCTCAACTACATAGGATTTATTTTTATTCCTATTATATCTGCAAAAAATAACTTAACACTTTCTCAGATTGCGATTGTTTTTGCTGTGATGCGTGTACCGTATTTGATAGATTTTTTTACCGGAAATATAGCTGATACTACCAGCAAAAGAAAGTTTCTTTTTTTTGTTCTGCTCTTTATTTCTTTTCTTTATATGCTACTTGGATATAATGAATGATTCCGAAGTATTATGATCATTACCTTTGCAATATCGTTAGGGCTTTCTTTGATGCGTCCTGTGATCTCGGCATATATTTCTGATTGTACTGATCCCAAAGATGAGGGGACAATGTCTGGAGTAGGTGAGTTTGTATCGAAGCTGTGAGAAATGATAGGCATATTGCTCTTTGGAATTGTTTCTGCGATGGTAGGTATCCAGGCATCATTTGTCTTAGTAGGGATAACCGTCTTTCTTGTCTCAACGCTATGACTCGCAAGAAGATTTGGTGTGTTTAGAAGGCGTTAAAATTCCTTAGACAGTATATCACATCAATATTCTATAAGTTTTTCAAAGTCTTTATCTGAATGAACTCGGTAATTTTCGAGTTTTTTTCTTAGTTCTTGATGTTGTGGATATCATTCTTCGTTATTTTCTATTATATTTGTAAATTCGTAATTTAAAAGAAATGTAAGTGATTCTTTGAGGTCTTCAAATTTTTTTTCATCATGAAGTTTACTCATAATAAACTCTTTATAATACCATATTGTTTGAAAGTGTAAGAGTTCATGAATAAAAGCTCTACGTACTCAGTTCCAATGTAGACATGACCAGGTCTGTCAAAGACTAATATTATAAGGTCAACGATTGAGTGAAGTAAGAAATATAGTGAAATCGTTTCTATAGATAGGATGTTTAGTAAGTATTTCCATTGTTTTGAATATAATATCTTTATATTCATTTAATGAATTTGTCATATCTTCAATTTTATCTTGTGCTTCTTCCGCATGCTCTTTCCAAAAATTTTCTAGATATTCACGTAAAAAAGGATAGGCATCTTGTTGTTGCATACCTTGTAATTTTTTTAAATCAATAGTAATTGTTTGTTCTACTTGTTCTTTTCGTTTACTTGAATGGGTGTTTTTATTAAAGGCTGCTCGATAATTTCGAGCATCTTTTTCAATGTCGAGTTGTACATTAATTGAAAAATCAGTCATATTCCTTTTTATTCATATAAAATTTCTCGACCTTCAAGCTTTTTGTTGGTCAACATATACATTGCTCAGCTATTACAATGTGCTTTTTCAACTTGATTTCCTTTGGCGTCCAGGATGTCGATTATTTCCAATTCGCCCATCTCCGTAGGACTCAAATATTTAATCTTCATACCTGGAGTGATGACTTCTTTTGGCTCGATATGAAAATATTTTTTTCCTTCATGTTCAATATATTGATCAGAAAACATGCCGAAGTAATTACGATTGAAAAGTGGTCAAGCACTGTCCAAAGTCGTAGATCAAATGAATCCTCCTTCGTTTCCTCCTTTAGCAAAGGAGGCTTCTGGTTGACCTTCTCTCTTTGCTAAAGAGGGTGAGGGTGATTCATTTTCAGGGAAGTCAGCTAACGTATTAAACAAAAATCACTCTCGATATTCCCTATGGGGGACTACGTTTACTAAATTTGCTATATTTTCATCTATTTTTTTTCATTCAATAATTGCGTCGCGAACATGTTTATATGCTTTGACAATGGCTCAAACATAAAATTCTGATTTACTTCTTCATTCGATTTTGATTGCATCGACGTAGGGGATGATTTCTTTCAATGTATCTATAGTACACAAATCTTTGGACGATAAAATATGACTACCATTTTCATCTCATGCAAGCTGAAATAATTTTCCTGGTCTGCGTTCTTCTTCAAGTCGTACCTTATATTTAAAT